>JACPDL010000005.1 GCA_016184005.1 Candidatus Aenigmatarchaeota archaeon
AGCTAAATCGATTCATACGGATTCGTTCCTGCAGGATGCACTAAACGTTCTAGCTTTGCTGGAACAGCATCCTGCATTTTATTATTGTCTGTTAAGAATTAGCATCCACCGTCTGAAGACAGGTGGAATTCGTTTTTAAAATATGAGTAAACAAGAGTGATATCATGCAAGAATATACACTGACTGATGAAGGAAGGAATTACCTCAAGTATGGGCTGCCTGAAATGCGTTTAATTGAATTGCTTATGTCCGGGCCTGTAGATTTCACTGAAGCGAAGGAAAAGGTAGAGAACTTTTCCATAGCTCTGCAGTGGGCAAAAAAGCATGGCTGGATTAAAATAGAAAACAACAAGCTTGCACTTGTCAAAAATCCGAAAAATATACCGGAGTACGAAGCGTTAAAGAAACTTGCAGGCGGGGATCATGTAGAAAACCGTTTGCTTGATGCACTGGTACAAAGAAAGCTCATAGAAAAACAGAGAGAAACGGCTGTAAAGAAAGCCGAGAAACTCGCGGGCCAAGAAGTTGCGAACCTCACTGAAGATTTGATAAAAACGAAATACTGGAAACAGGTAAAACTGAAGCCTTATAATGTCGAACTCGCGGGCACTAAAATCTATCCGGGCAAAACACACTTGCTTTCTTTCTATATACAGAAGATAAGGAACATATTCTTTGATCTTGGGTTCAAGGAAGCCAGGGGACCTTTGCTGGAATCAAGCTTCTGGAACTTCGACGCGCTTTATCAGCCGCAAGACCATCCTGCGCGTGAAATGGCAGATACGTTTTATATGAAAACCCCGGAATCCTGCAAATTACCGGCGGAAAACGTTGTGAATGAGGTCAGAGAAGCGCATGAAAAGGGCGGTAATACGGGCTCGTCTGGCTGGGGATATAAATGGAACAGGGAAGTAGCAAAGAAAGCTGTAATGCGTACCCATGCGACAGCAGTTTCTGTTAGAGAACTAAGCAAGTTAAAACCACCCGCAAAAGTTTTCTGCATAGGCAGAGTTTTCAGGAACGAGACACTGGATTACAAGCATCTGCCCGAATTCACGCAAGTAGAAGGTATTGTTGTTGATGAGAATGTTACTTTTCGTGATTTGCTCGGGTATCTAAAGGAGTTCTATACACGCATGGGGTTCAAAAAAATAAGATTCAGGCCGGCATACTTCCCTTACACTGAAATGTCCGCAGAACCGGAAGTGTATTTTGAAGAGAAAAAAGAGTGGATAGAACTGGGCGGATCAGGCATATTCAGGCCCGAAGTTACACAGCCTCTGGGGATAGATGTACCGGTCTTGGCGTGGGGATTAGGCCTTGAAAGAACAATCGCTTTGAAGCATGGCATAAATGACGTCAGAAATTTCTACTGTAAAAATGACCTGAAACTGCTAAGGGAAATAAACATGTGGTAATTATGGCTGTAGTCGAATTTTCGCTAAAGGATCTGGATAAGCTTGCAGGAAAGAAGCTCACAAAGGAACATCTTGAAAAGATACCAATGATGGGCTGCCCGCTTGAGAAGTTGGAAAAGGATAAAGTACTCTATGAAGTATTTCCTAACAGGCCTGATATGCTTAGCACTGAAGGATTTACAAGAGCCGCAAGAACTTTCTTAGGATTTTCAAAAGGCTTGGTATCTTACAAGACATTACCTAGCGGCATCAGGCTTCACGTAGAGAAGTCAGTTTCTAACGTGAGGCCGCATATAGCGGCTGCTGTTGTCAGGAATGCAAGGCTGACTCACGATGTTATTGCTTCTCTAGTACAGGTCCAGGAAAAGATCCATGACACGATGGGCAGGAAAAGGAAGAAAGTAGCCATCGGACTTCATGACTTAGACAAGGTAAAACAGCCTTTCAGGTACAAGGCTGTAATGCCTGACGAAATAAAATTCATTCCGTTAGGCAAGAAAGAAAAGATGACGCTTGGGGAGATAGAGAAAAAACACGAGAAGGGCGGATACGTTAGCATATTGAAACACGCAAAGAGATGGCCTGTTATAGTAGACAAAAACAACGATGTCTTAAGTTTCCCTCCTGTGATAAACGGCGAACTAACGCGCGTTACTGAAAAGACGAAAAACCTGTTCATAGATATTACGGGGTTGCATGAAGGCGCAGTCAATCATGCACTTAACATTATAGTCACTTCGCTTGCAGAAAGAGGTTTCAAGATAGAGACTGTCAGTATTAACAAGAAAAAAACGCCTAATTTGAATCCAAGGAGAATACTAGTAAATCTGGATTACGTTAACAAGTTGCTTGATTTAGACCTTTCAAAGTCTGAGTTTACTGAAACAATAGCAAGAATGGGTTTTGGATTCGACGGAAAATATGTACTAGTCCCATGCTACAGGGCTGACATAATGCATGAAATTGATGTTGTCGAAGATGTGGCTATAGGTCATGGTTATGAGAAATTTGAACCGCGCGTGCCAAAAGTCCCTACTATAGCACAACGCTACGACATGGAAGAATTCTCTGAATTCGCCAGCAATCTGATGAAAGGCATGGGATTCCAAGAAGCTGTTTCCATGATTCTTACAAACGAAATTGATGAATTCGAAAAGATGCTGATAAAGAAAGAGGACGCCTGCGAGACGCTAAATCCTGTTTCCGTGGAATGCACGATATGCAGGAAAAACCTGCTGCCATCATTAATGGATGTACTGGCGCAGAATCTTCACAGGGAATATCCGCAGAAAATATTTGAAATAGGCTATACTGTCGTGCCTGATAAAGAATCAGAAACGGGCTCCATGGACATGCTGAAGCTGGCCGCAGTAATATCAAATTCCAGGGTAAGTTATGAGGATATCTCTTCAGTCCTTGACGCTTTGCTTAATCAACTCGGCCTGTCCTATAAATTTAATCCGTTAAAGCACCCAAGCTTTATAGAAGGCCGCGCTGCGGAAATTAAAATAGGGGATGAACAGTTTGGCACTATAGGCGAAATACATCCACAGGTCCTCAACAACTGGAAACTTGAGAAGCCTGTAGTTGCATTTGAGCTGGATCTGCAAAAAGTATTCTATTTGAAAAAGTGATGCCTCACGGGTCATTTGTCAATCTTCTGAAAGGCGTTCGTGAAAATAAAATATTTTACCCGTCATGCGTCCCTTTTCTGTGGCTTCCACTTTCTGGGTCGTATATCGCGCATTGGATCGTCTTCAAGCGGCCGCTTCTTTTTTTTCCTTGGAAATCTTTCGATATTTATCGCCTGAGAAGCAAGATCCTTCTGTACCAAGGTACGGGTATTTTGTACTCATAGCCGACTAGTTGTGCTGCAATGCTTCGCATTTTGTGTGCGGCTGGTGATTTTGGAGAGTGGTTTATTACAGGCGTGCGTCTTGATAATGCCCTTTGAACGCTGATATCTTCAGGAATTGTTGCCAGTATGTCTATGTTTTCGAGCATGCTTTGGATTTCAAATTTTGTCAGTTCGTGCGGCTTGCCTGTTGCGCGGTTTACAACAGCGCCGATGATTTTTGTGCCTGTTTGCTCTGCAAGCCTTGCTGCTTTTAACGCGTCAGTAACCGATGGAAGATCAGGGTTTGTTACAATAAGAATTTCGTCGGCTGTTTCCATGGCCGTGAGTGCTTCCCTGCCTAAGCCAGCAGCCGAGTCAAGCATTATTATTTCTGCATTGCCAAGAAGATCTAAGAGCGTATTTGATAGGTCGCGTATGTCTGCGCCGCGCAGGTCACGCATAGAAAGTCCCGCGGGAATTACTTTGAGGCCAGAATCATGCTCATAGATTGCATCTTTGATGGATGCATGCCCTTTGAGAACATCATGAAGGGTTGTTGGGTACAATGGCACTCCAAGATGTATGCCAAGGTTTGGTGTTGTGAGGTTTGTATCAACAACTATTATGTCTTTGCCGATTTCTGCGATTGCTGTTCCGATATTGGCGACAAGCGTCGTTTTTCCTGCTCCGCCTTTACCAGAAACGCAGGCTATGATTCTTGTCATACTGTATAATTACATTTGGGAAGATTTTTAAGCTGCTTCAGAGAGTCTAAAATCCTGAATATAGATTTCAGAATGACTAAAAGTATATCAGATCCTTTGAAAAATGAAGAAATATGAGTGCTGAATTAACAGAAGATATGGCAGAGTTTATCGGTATTCTACTAGGAGATGGTGGAATAAATAAAGGATTGAAAAATGTGGTAGTCCATAATGGTACCGAAGACTATTTTTATATGAATAACTATGTCAGATTGATGATTAAGAAATTGTTTAGTTTGGATGTAAAAGTAATAGATAGAAAGAGAAGAAATGAAATTCTAATCAGAATTTCGTCTACTAAAGTATTTGGTCTGTTAACAAAGGATTATGGCTTATGGTCGGGTCCAAAACAAAATATTGGAATACCAGAAATTATAAAAACTGCTTCTCAGGAAAATCGTTTTGCTTTCTTAAGAGGTCTTGCGGATAGTGACTTCTCGTTTATGTTTAAAAAGGGTGGTAAATATCCTATCGTACGAGCTAATTTTAAAAGTAAGAATCTAATAATTGACCTGAAAAGTATGTTTCTAGAATTAGGCTTTACTTGTTTTATAGAAACTGATAAAGAAAGAAGTTATAAAACACGTTCGTGGATAACTAATGTTATTACTCTAAGCGGCCAAAAGAATTTATCAAAGTGGTTTAGTTACATAGGATCTTCCAATCCAAAACACTATACTAAATTTCTTATATGGAAATTAACAGGAGAATGTCAGCCATACACAAATTTGAAGCAAAGACTAAAAGTGTTAAAAAGAGTGGGCGCGACGGGATTCGAATTCGCGAATTATGGAGATTTCCTCAATAATTTCCCGCGACCCTCAGCTTAGAAGGCTTACACGCCAAAGCTTGATGCTCTATCCAAACTGAGCTACGCGCCCACAATTTACTATTCTGCAGAAAGTGATTAATATTGCAGTGCGGCTTCCAATAAGGTATTTAAATTCTTCTTCCCGAATATTTATTGAAAAATATGCAGGCAAAGCAAAATCTGTTCATATGCTTGCTTAGCCCTGCTTCTGTCACTATCAAGCGGTAAGCTGCTTGATAAATGACGACTTCTTTTCATTTCTTATGATGTCGTCACAGGAGACTGTAAAAAACGGGAGGATGAAGAAAATGGTAGATGCAGATATGGGGTACCTGAACGAGGGGTTTACTCCAATAGAACCAGGAAGACTTACGTTACCTGAAGACTGTAGAGCGTATAAAATGGCTCCACAAGACGGCGACAGCAAAAAGCCATCTTTTACCGGGGCTCGTACACCCGGTCTAAGAGCCCGCACGCGAGGTACAAAAGATCCGCCAGCTTTGCCTTATCAAGTTTAGAAATTTCTTCCTTTTTTAATTCCCTTTTATTATTGTATATCTAGGTATTGGTATGGACTTCAAGAAAGTGGAGAAAAAATGGCAGAAAAGGTGGGAACGTGCTAAGATATTCGAAGCCGATGTGGAAAAGAGGAAGAAATTCTTTACATCGCTTATAATACCCTACGTCAACGGCGGGCTGCATATTGGGCATACATTCACGTTTACGAGAACTGATGCGTACGCGCGGTACAAGCGTATGTGCGGCTTTAATGTTCTTTTGGCTCAGGGCTTCCACGCAACAGGCGAGCCGATACTTGGAACTGTAGAACGCATAAGAAATAACGACAAAAGTCAGCTCGAGACTTTTCGTATCTATGGTGCTACGAAAACAGACATAAAGAACTTCAAGGGCAAAGGCGCTGAATATGTTGCACGGTTCTGGACAAAAAAGATAATAGAGGACATGAAAAGCGTCGGTTTCTCAATCGACTGGCGCAGGGTTTTCATCACAGCAATTTATCCGACTTTCAGCAGATTCATAGAATGGCAATATAACACTCTCAGGAAAAGGGGGTTTGTCACCCAAGGCACGCATCCTGTCATTTGGTGTCCACATTGCAAATCCCCTACAGGCGACCATGACAGGCTCGAAGGTGAAGGCGAATCACCCGTAGACTATACGTTGCTAAAGTTCTCAATGGGTGATAAAATATTGCCTGCGGCTACTTTGAGGCCTGAAACTATTTACGGGGTGACAAATATCTGGGTAAACCCGGAATCAGAATATGTTGTTGCCAAGGTTGATGGTGAGAAATGGGTCATAAGTGAATCTGCAGCACAAAAACTAGGAGACCAGTTGAAGAAAGTCGAAATAATAGAAAGAATAAAAGGTGACGAGCTGCTGGGCAAAAAAGCAAAGGACCCCTGTGGCAATAAAGATATTTCTATACTGCCTGCTAGTTTTGTTGATACAGGAAATACAACAGGAATAGTAATGTCTGTGCCAAGCCACGCACCATACGACTGGGTGGCACTTAAGGAGCTCATAGAAAGCGGCGAACTGGAATTCTACGGACTGGCAAAAAACGACGTAGAACCTGTTTCTGTTGTCAAAGTCGAAGGGTTTGGTGAACACCCGGCAATAGAAGTTGTGAAGCGTCTAGGGATAAGGTCGTCGAAAGAAATTGATAAACTCGATGAAGCAACAAGCATAGTTTACAAAAAGGAATTTCACTTTGGTGTTCTAAGGGACAACTGCGGCAAATATGCGGGCTCAAAAGTAAGTGAAGCAAAGGAAAAACTATTTCTTGATTTTATAGAAGCGGGAGCGGCAGATATAATGTGGGAGACAACCGGCAAGGTTGTTTGCAGATGCACAACAAAAAACTATGTGAAAATACTGGAAAACCAGTGGTTCCTGAAATTTTCTGACGAGAGCTGGAAGAAACTTGTGAGGAAATGCCTGGAGAGAATGAGGCTCTGCCCCGAAGAAGCAAGAACTAACTTCCTTAACACAATTGACTGGTTGAAAGACAAGGCTTGCGCGCGAAAGACAGGACTCGGCACGCCGTTGCCGTGGGATAAAGAGTGGATTGTTGAGACTTTGAGTGACTCGACAATTTACATGGCCTACTACACCATAGCAAGGCTAATTAATGAAAAAAAGATACCGGCCAAAAAACTAACCGACGGTGTCTTTGACTATATCTTCTTCGGCAAAGGTGATGTAAAAAAAGTCTCCAAGTCTGTAAAACTGAATCTAAAACTGCTTCAACAAATGAGGGACGAGTTTGTTTACTTCTACCCGATGGACATGAGAAACAGCGGGAAAGACCTTATACAAAACCATCTTACGTTCTACCTTTTCCATCATGTCGCTGTATGGCCTGAAAACATGTGGCCAAAAGCCATTGGTGCGAACGGTTACGTGAATGTCGAAGGCGAAAAAATGAGCAAGTCAAAAGGCAACATACAGCCTCTCAGAGACATAATAAAGCAATTTGGTGCCGACTTGGTGAGAATAAACATTGCGGCGTCTAACGAAAATATGGATGACGCCGACTGGCGCGTTGAGGGCATAAAGAGTTTTCGAAGCAGGTACGAATTCCTTGAAGACCTGATAAAGAATACAAAAAAGGCCCGTGTAAAAGAGATGCGAAACGTTGATATTTGGCTTCTTAGCAGGCTGCAGAGGATTATACAGGAATCTACAAAGAACTATGAAATGCTGAAATTCAGAACAGCCGTGGGCTTTGCACTTTTTGACTCCACAAACTTGCTTAAATGGTACCTGAAGCGCACGGGCAATGTTAGAAATTCTAATAGGCGTGCATTGCAAACCACACTGAATGCCATCGTAAAGATGCTGACACCTCTGACACCACACGTCTGCGAGGAGTTCTGGCAGATGTCTGGGGGAAAAGGCTTCATATCGGTCGCGGAGTGGCCGCGGTATAACCAGAGCCTTGTAAATATAGAATCGGAAATAGCTGAAATGCTCCTGGAGAATACAATGAAGGGTGTCGAAGAGATAAAAAAGATAGCAAAGATGGGAAGGATAAACAAGATAACTCTTTTTGTTGCTGAAGACTGGAAATTCCGCGTGTACAACAAAGTCCTGCGGAACAAGGACAAAGGAATGAACGAAATAACAAAAGAGATAATGCAAGGTGAAGCCTACGGGCAAGCAACAGTGAATTTTATCCAGAATCTTTATCAAAGGCTAAACGAACTCAAGCCAATACTTCCCAGAAACAGGCAGATGCAGATACTGAAAGAAGCCAAGAAATTTCTTGAAGCGGAATTCAACTGTCATGTGGAAATAGTTGATTCCAACAAGACAGAAAACAAAAAAGCCAAACAGGCTGCCCCGCAGAAGCTTGGGATATTGCTTGAATGAAATTAGAATCTCTCAAGGCTTTCGATGAGCTCTTTCTTGTCTTCGCATTTCTTCTTTAGTCTTTCAGTCATGGAATCGAAGATTCCCGTTACATCGTCAAGTCTTTTCTGCAAGATCAGATTCTGCTTGTATAGTTCCAGTATTGCAGACCAGAGCTGGGCTACCTTGACTTCATCAGAATTCTTGTAAGACCCGCGATATTTAGCTACGCGCCTGATTATTGCATTAAGTTTCTCTTCGTCCTCAGGGGACAAATATTGTTTCCAGTCCTTTGTTGATTTAAACAGCATATGGTTACCTTCAATTTTCTATCAATATCGTCATTGTCTTTAAAAGCGTTTGCCGGGAAAAAAGTAGTAAATCGTTTGTAATTGTCCCATACTGCCAAGAAAAGCGATTTAAGGGCTTTTGTTCAAGCTATTGAAGTGATTCCATGCAAAAAGGCGATTTCGTAAGGATAGATTACGTTGCAAAATTGGAAAACGGTGAGATGTTTGATCTTACTGATGAGCAACTTGCAAGAAAGGAAAACATATACAACCCCAAGGTTACATATAAGCCAATACCTATCATAGTCGGCGCCGGCTTCGTGATTCCAGGCCTTGACAAAGAGCTGCTGAAGATGGGTGTAGGGGAGAAAAAGACGGTAGAAATATCCCCAGAAGAAGGTTTTGGAAACAGGGATCCTAATCTTGTGAGGGTTGTGCCAAAGAAAGTTTTCAAAGACAACAGCACGGAACCCCGGCAAGGCATGATAGTCGATTTCTCCGGCATGAAAGGCAGGATACAGAGCGTTGCGTCCGGCCGGGTGCGCGTAGACTTCAACAATCCTCTTGCAGGAAAGAAACTCATCTATGAAGTTGAGGTCAAGGAAAAGGTTGACGAGCCTGAAAAGAAAATAAAGATGGTTCTTGAATTCTTTGGGATTGATAAGGCAGAAATCAGGCTTGGTGAAGATATCGAGATAGAAACCATAAAGCTGCCTGTTGACATTAAGGAAAAAATAAGTTCTTTGATTCTGGAAAATATCAAGCTTGAAGGGAAACAGCCAGGCAAAGTAAAGTTTATTGAGACGTACGAGAAAAAAGAGTCTAAGGCATAGTTTCTCTTACAATTGAAGCGTATCTTGTGCCAATTTCTACTGCTGAAGTGTTTGTGTGACCGTCTGTAATATTCGCATAGAATTCTACAGGACCAAAAGGGTACCAACGAATGAATGTTCCTGCTGTTGTGCCTTGGCTGTCAATTAATTCCCATCGACTTTTTGCAGATCCATGACCATAGCAGCCAAACATGTTATGTGTTTTGTAGACTTTCAAGCCTCTAAATGATGCTTCAACTTTTGCGCGCGATATAGGGAACAACATTCAATTTGTATATTTTTTGTGTTCAAAAAGCTACTTCTTTATGACTAACGGCTTGTGAAAATAGGTGCTTCGCTTACACCAGGGGCACAAAACAGGTATCTTGTCCTTTCTGGTTTCCCAGTCGTGATCGCACTTCGAGCATTTTAGCCTCATTTTAAGACATCCGCAGTTTCAGTACTATTACTACTCCAGTTACTACTATTATCTAAATTTATCGGGCGAAAACAATTTAAAGCTTAAATATTTGCGGCGCATAATAAATCAAGTGATCATATGGGAATTCTAAGTGGCAAAGACATTGGTACGGCTCCTATAGACGAAGAATTGAAGAAGCTTTTAGAATCAAAGAAGGCTGAAATCCGCGTCATAGGTTGCGGTGGAGCCGGAGGCAACACTATTTCTCGATTAATGCAGGTTGGTATTGTGGGTGCTGAGACTATTGCTGTTAACACAGATGCACAGGACCTGCTTTACACAGATGCTGACGTAAAGATTCTTATTGGCAAAGAAATAACGGGCGGCCTTGGGGCAGGCGCAGACCCGCGAGTAGGAGAAGAAGCTGCAAAAGAAAGCAAAAATGATATTAAAAAAGTCCTTGAAGGCTCTGATCTGGTTTTCGTAACATGCGGTCTCGGAGGTGGAACTGGAACAGGAAGCGCACCTTCTGTGGCCGATACAGCAAAGAAGCTTGGTGCGCTGACGGTTGGTATAGTAACGCTTCCTTTCACTATGGAGGGCAGGCAAAGGATGAATAACGCTGTTGGTGGCCTCGAGAAAATGGAAAAGGTCGTTGACACACTTATAGTAATACCTAATGACAAGTTGCTGGAAATCGTTCCGGATGTATCGCTGGCAACTGCGTTCAAAGTTGCAGACGAAATACTTGTTAACGCCGTAAAAGGCGTGACAGAGCTTGTTACAAGGCCCGGCCTTGTCAATCTAGATTTTGCTGATATACGCGCTGTCATGAGCAACGGCGGTTTGGCAATGATAGGAATGGGTGACAGCGAGAGCGAAAACCGTGCTGCTGAAGCTGTAGAACGCGCGCTGAATAACCCGTTGCTTGATGTTGACATAGACGGCGCCAAAGGTGCTCTTATCAACGTCTCCGGTGGAGTCGATGTGACAATCCGGGAATGCCAGAAGATTGTAGAATCTGTGTCAACGCGTCTTAGCCCTGAAGCGAAAATAATCTGGGGAGCGCAAATAGTCAAGGAACTCGGCGATTCCATAAGAACGATGCTGATAGTCACCGGAGTCAACGCCCCGCGGATATATACTCCTCAGAAGGTTGCGGCAACTGTAGCAACAGGAAAAAGAAAGGAAATAGAAAAAGTATTCGGCATAGATTTCGTGGATTAAAATGGCTGATTATAAGATAAGAAATCCAATAAAATGGTATGACTATTTTCCGTGTGTTGGTTTTGTAGATGCAGTCTTGTTTAGAAGGCAGCAATTTGATGATTTCTTTGGGAAAGATACATATAAACCAAAGTCTGTGTGGCCGGCTGTTTTTTTGGTTTACCAGGCAGTTTCTTCACCATTAACTGTAGCTGCAATCATAGAGAAATTTTACTAGTTTATACCAACTTTTAAGCTTTTCTTCTAAATAAATTCTTCATGATCGGGAAACTGAAGGGGTTCATTACACAGGCTAGGCGCGTGCTGCTTGTTGCCAGCAAGCCTGATAAGAGCGACTACAGGCAATCAGTAAAAATTACAGGGCTTGGCATGGCTATTATAGGTGCGCTCGGTTTCATCATATTTCTGGCTGTCCAACTTATAGGGGGACTGTGATTTTATGATCCTTACAATCAGAACAACGACAGGAAGAGAGAACGTTGTAATGGAATCTATATCTATGAGATCAAAGAAGCAGAATATACTTATAAAATCCATTTTCCATCCTGAAGACCTGCGCGGCTACATATTCATTGAAGGCGAAGCAGAAGACATAGAAGCAAGCGTTAAAAGTGTGCCGCATGTTCGCGGGCTTATAAACAAAAATGTAGCTATGAAAGACCTGGAAAAGTTTTTGATTGCAGAGAAAAGGGAGATAAAACTGGAAGTCGGTGATGTTGTCGAAGTGACTGGAGGGCCTTTCAAAGGGGAAAAAGGAAAAATCGTCCGCGTAGACGAGGCAAAGAACGAGATAACCGTTGAGTTCCTCGAAGCGGCCATCCCGATACCGGTTACAGTGTCTGTCAATGCCGTGAGGATATACGAGAAGAAGAGGGTTGAATAACTATGCCGAAAGAAACCGTTGACGTAATGGTTGAGGGCGGGAAAGCGACGGCTGCGCCGCCCATAGGGCCTGCTCTTTCGCCGCTAAAAGTAAATGTAGCCAAGGTAGTAGAAGACATTAACAGTAAAACAAAGGCGTTTGCGGGGATGCAGGTGCCTGTCAAGATTGTAGTTGATACTGTCACAAAAGAATTCATAATAAATGTAGGAACGCCGCCCGTTAGTTCGCTGCTTAAGAAAGAACTGAAAAAGGAGAGGCTTGCAACGGTCAATGAAGACAAGACGCGGAACATTGCAGGCGACCTGCCTTTCGATACTATTGTAAAGATTGCGCAAAGCAAGGATTCAATCGTCGGAAATACAGCAAAAGCCAAAGTCAAGCAGGTGCTGGGTACGTGCGTTTCATGCGGCGTGACAGTGGACGGCAAAGACCCAAAGTCGGTTATACAGGAGCTGGAAGAAGGAAAGTACGAAATTTAGATAAAAACTATAACCCCTGTTTACCCTTTATTCTCTTCAATAGGGTTGTCCGCAATTTTTCAGCTTCTTTTGGTTCTAACCCGGGTATTATACCTTCTGAAAATCTCAAAGCCCCGAACTTTGTAAATGCTGTACTCACGCCTGCTGTCTGTATCCATAACTCGCCCAAACCAAGAAGTCGTGCCATTATTCCCCTATTGACATCAATGTTTTGGATTCTACTATAAGGTATTGTTGCCGAATGTTTTCTAAGAACTCCCCATTTTACATTCAAAGACATTTTAGAAAGTTCGTATGAGTAGGATTCGTACATTAGTTTACTCCATACGCCACTAACAGCTACTGCTAACAGCATTACAAAAATAGCGTATACAAAAAATGCGCCAAGGCTTTGTGTCATAGCTAAAACTGCTATACCAATAAAACCAGCCAGAAAAATGAAGATAAAAAAGAAGGCCCAGAAATACGACCACCAGAAGAGATAGAATGACTTGGGATGAAGTTTAGACACTGTAATTTGTTACAAGTAAACGCTTATATCCTTTATTGAGTCTTTATACTAACCCGTATACTGCCATGCGTTCTGTGACAGGAGGGTGTTTGATGAAAATTGATGATGCGTTAAAATATCTTAGAGAAAACAGCAAGCAGAGAAAGTTCGCGCAGAGCGTAGACCTTATCATAAACCTGAAGAACATAGACCTGAAGAAACCTGAGAACAAGTTTTCAAAAGAAGTGCTGCTGCCTAACGGCCGCGGAAAGGAGATTTCTGTTGGTATTATATCTGATAAGATCTCCGGTGCTGTAACAAAGGCTGATATAGAAACCTTTGAAAAGGACAAGAAAAAACTCAAGCAATTCACAAAACAATATGACTTTACTATTGCAGAAGCGCCACTAATGCCGCTTGTAGGAAAAGTTCTTGGAAGGCATCTTGCACCCAGAGGCAGGATGCCTAAACTCCTGCCACCCGGAAGAAACCCGCAAATGATGGTGGATGAACTGAAGAATTCTGTGAGAATTCGTGTCAGGGATTCGCCGACAATACAGGTGCTTGCTGGTTCTGAAGAAATGTCAGACGTGCAATTGAAAGAAAACGTCGGCAAAATACTTGACGAAGTCAGCAAAAGCCTGCCGAAAGGCAAGAATCAAATTAAGGACATTCATATTAAGATGACTATGGGCAAACCTGTCAAGATTGACATTTGAGTTGATTAAGATGCTGAAGATGGAGAAACCGGAAAAAGCAGAGGCGCTTGGAAGGCTAATTGAAGAATATCCAGTGATAGCCTTGCTGAGCATGCACAAGCTGCCAGGCAGGCAGTTGCAATCAATACGGGAATCGCTTCGCTCGAAAGCGATAATCAAGATGAGCAAAAAATCCTTGCTGGAAAGGGCAATAAAAACTTCAAAGAAAAAAAACATCCAGACGCTGTTGGATTATGTTAAAGATGAGCCGGCACTATTACTTTCAAAAGAAAATCCGTTCAGGCTTTTCAGGCTAATAAAAGGCTCCAGATCCCCTGCATCTGCAAAAGCAAACGATATAGCGCCGAAGGACATAGTCGTGCAGAAAGGCGCTACAAATCTGCCACCAGGACCAGCAATATCGACGCTGCAAAAGGTAGGATTGAAAACAACAGTGCAGGCAGGAAAGATAGCAATTTCTCAAGACAAGGTGGTTGTAAAAGCCGGCGAGAAAATCGGCGAGGATGCTGTGGGTGTTCTTAGTTTACTCAAGATGGAACCGATGGAAATAGGACTCGAAGTCGTAATTGCGTGCGAGGATGGCGTATTTTACGAAAAGAACGTGCTTGACATTGATGTGGAAAAATATGTAGCAGAACTTCAGAAATGCGTTTCAGAGGGCGTGAACCTTTCTGTAAATGCAAACTACCCAACCGGCTTTACAATAGAACTTATGCTTCAAAAGGCATTTTCAGAGGCAAAATCGCTGTGCATGGATGCCGGCTTCCCGGAAGGGGAGTTCATGGGATCCGTGCTTGCAAAAGCAGCGAGAGAGGCCAAAGCCTTGGAAGGATATCTGGGAGGTTGAATGAATGAACTACGTGTACGCTTCCCTATTGCTCCATTCCGCAGGAAAGCCTATAACAGAAGACGGCATTAAGAAGGTTGTTGCAGCTGCCGGTGAAAACCCGGACGAAGCCAAGGTCAAGACATTGGTTGCAGCACTCGAAGGCATTGACATAAAAAGCGCCATCGAGAAAGCGGCAATGCCTGTTGCTGTTGCAGCGCCTGCTGCTGCTTCAAGTGGTGAGGCACAACCGAAGAAAGAGGAGCAATCGGAAGAAGAGATGGAAAAGAAGGCCGAGACTGCAGCCGAAGGCTTGGCAGCTCTGTTTGGTTAGAGATTTTTTATTTTTTAACCTGTTTTCCTAATTAGTATTAGGTTTACTTATGTTGGCATACAAACAACCTATGAGACATGTCTGGCCTGTTCCTTGCTTTTGTCCGCTGGCTGAAAAATCATTTATTATTCAGTCCACAGCTTATACAAATAGAACAGTGATGATAAAATGACACCCAAAGAGCAGCTGAAGGCCAAGTTCTCACAGGACTATGAGAAATATTATCTAGTTAATTTATTCAAAGAGCACGGATTCCAGAGAAAAACGTGCAAAAAATGCGGAAACAATTTCTGGACACTTCAAGAAAGGGATTTCTGTCCAAATCCGCCTTGCGAATCCTATGGTTTTATCGGAAAGAGAATGACAAAAAAGAGATCATACATCCAAACCTGGAAAGATATGGAAAAGTTTTTTGTTGAAAACGGCCACGCCTCAGTGCCTTCATATCCTGTAGTCTGCAGATGGTTCCCGGGACTTTATTTCACTATAGCCAGTATTATTGCTTTCCAGAGAAGCGCCGGCGGGAAGACTGTTTTCGAGATGCCGGCTAACCCGCTGGTAATACCGCAGCAATGCCTGAGATTCAATGACATACCAAATGTCGGGGTCACGGGCAGGCATTTGACTAATTTTGTTATGATCGGCCAGCACTCGATTTACAACGGAAACAGCGGTTACTGGAAAGACAGGTGCATTGAACTGGATTTCAGGCTGTTAACGGAAACTTTCGGCATAAAGCCGGAAGAGATAAACTTTGTTGAAGACGTGTGGCTGGGACCCAACGCTTTCGGCTATTCGTTGGAATATTATGTGCGGGGATTGGAACTCGGGAATGCTGTTTTCACAGAGTTTGTTGGAACGCCGGAAAACTACAGGCAGATGGATCACAAGGTCATCGATATGGGAGCCGGCCTTGAAAGGTTTGCTTGGATTTCCCAAGGAACACCAACGTGTTATGACGCTGTATTCGGCAGGACAATGAAACGCCTGAAAAAACTAGTTGACTACGACAATAAACTGTTCGGCAAATATGCAAAACTGGCTGGAAATCTTAACCTTGATGAAGTTTCTGACATAAAAGCTGCCAAACAAAGAGTTGCACAAAAACTTGGAATGGATGCTGAAGAATTGATAAGGCTTACGCGGCCGATTGAAGCTGTTTACGCTATAGCGGACCACAGCAAAACGCTGCTCTATGCCATTACAGACGGCGGGCTTCCGAGCAATGTAGGAGGCGGCTACAACCTGAGAGTAGTTTTGCGCAGGGCACTTGGATTCATAGAAGAATTCGGGCTTGATATTGATTTGCTTGATATCTGCAGGCTGCATGCAAAAGAGCTGAAGGGCTTTAATCCACGATTCGCTAAAGCACTACCAGAGTTAGAAGCGATATTGAATATAGAGAAAGAACGGTTCAAAGAAACAAAGAGTAGAAGTAAAAAACTTGTTGAAAATTTTCTTAAAAAAGGAAAAATTGACGCTGAGAATTTAATAATGCTATACGAGTCACATGGTGTAACGCCAGAAGTTGTGGAAGAGAATGCCAGAGAACAAAACATTCCAATACAGTTGCCTCCAGATTTCTACTCGCTCATTTCTGACAAGCATATGTCTGAAAAAACTGATGAAAAAAACATAATTGATGTTGAAGGCCTGCCGCCTACTAAACTTCTTTTCTATCAGGACAGGCTCATGAAGGAATTTTCTGCAAAAGTGTTGAAAATAATAGATAACAGATATGTTGTGCTCGATCAAACATGCTTCTTCGGCAAAACTGGCGGGCAGGATTGCGACACCGGCCTGTTAAATAATTCCAGGGTTTACAGCGTCGAAAAGGTTTCCGGCGTGATTGTACATTTTGTTGAACAACCGGATTTTTCAGAAGGCGACACGGTTCGAGGGCAGATTGATTGGAAAAGACGGGAACAAATAATGCATCATCACAGCGCAGTCCACGTAGTGAATGGCGCTTCAAGAAAAGTTCTTGGCAATCATATCTGGCAAGCAGGAGCCAGTAAAACAGTAGAAAAGGCAACATTAGATATAACACATTATAAATCACTTACCAGCGAAGAGATAGAAAAGATAGAAAAACTCGCAAATAAAATCGTGAGAAAACATTTGCATGTAGAAAAGCAGACAATTGAAAGGATAAAGGCAGAAGAAATGTACGGCATGACAATATATCAGGGCGGCGCCATACCGGAGAAGCAGCTTCGCATAGTCAAGATAAAAGATTTTGACGTTGAAGCTTGCGGCGGCACCCACGTTGACAACACGGAAGAAATCGGAAAGATAATTATAGTTTCAGCAGAGCGCATACAGGATGGCGTGTCAAGAATAACTCTCGTTTCCGGCAACGCCGCGCAAAAATATCTCAACGAAAAAAGAAGGATTGTGAAACAAATAGAAAATATATTGGGCGTGGGCAAAGAAGGGATTTTAAATGAAGCTTACAGTTTATTCAATCAATGGAAGGACATGAAGAAAAAAACTGAAAAGCTGTCTGAAAATAAAGCCGGAAGGATAATTTCCGAGATGGAGAAAAGATTTGTTAAAAATGTTCTGGTAGAAAAGCTTGAGAATTTTGACATGAATTCGCTTAGAAATGTTTCAAGGATTTTGTCAAATGAAAACAGAACAATTTTACTTTTCGGCGTTGCGGACAAAATATACGTTTTTGGTTCGGCTGGAAAACAGACAAAAATAAACATAGGGCAGCTTGTTTCGAGGGCTTGCAACGAGCTTGGAGGCAAAGGCGGAGGATCTGAAAACCTTGCTCAGGGAATAGGCCACGAGAATAGCAGGTTGGATGCTGTTATAGAAAAATTAAGGGAGGAACTGTCATGAAACGGAAGGCTCCTTTTGGCATTTTCATTAGAGAAAATGAAGAAAACGAAGTTTCTGGCCACAGGGCCAGAATAAAAAATAAAAGAGGCGGGAGACTTTCAGACAGGCAGATACTCAAAGAATTGAGCAGGGTTCTTGGGGTAAGCGAGAGCGATTTGCCAAAAACCCTTGAGCGTTTCAAGAAAGATGTAGATGAAATGGTTAAAGGGACCGGAGATGAATAGCTGGTTCTATGACATTTCTGTATGTTTGTTCTGATACGCCCAGTCCAGTGAAATAGTCGTGTGCTTCATCTCTGGAAGAAAAATGTGCTGGTCCTGAAGCACTTCCGCGTTCGCCAAACAACCCATAACTCACTTCTGCCATGCCGACAAGTTTTCCGTCTTTTATATGGACAAAGACTTCTCTTCTTCTAAATAAGCCTCCTCTTTTCATTCCGACAAGACGGTACTCAGGGTCTGTTTTTAACAAATGCCCGATTGGATGCGCCATAGAGTGAGGTATGTTAATGTACATAGATAAATGAAAACAAGGAACCTTTTTAAACCGCTAAGTCGGGCTGGTTTTGGAAATTGATAAATGTGCATTCAACTGGCGTGACCATCAGCGACTTGCACAGCGCGTCAACAATATTTTCCTGAGTGGTGTTTTTCACTTCCACGGCCCCGTTGAGATTACTGATTGCTGCAAAATTCTCTGTGCTTTGCACTCTGACCACTATGAGCTGGGTTTCACCGTTAGTAGTTGCCATTGTTGACGGCAGATCATTAATGTACTGCGGCGCAGAATCCGTGTAATAGAATTTCAAGAACGTATACCCTTTTTGTACGTAAACAGATTCTGTGTACGAGTCTACTTCTCCATCAACAACGACTGACTCCAAAGGCTTGAATTCCTGCTGCGTAACGGATCCTGTTATGCCTGTTACAATGAAAGCTATGGAAGAAAATGCGAATGTAAGGATTATTGCAAGCACCATCAGTCGCTTTTTTGTCGTGCGGTTCATGAATTTCACTCTTGTTGTGTGCCCCAACGTGTTAAGTTTATACAATCATACTAAATGCTGATTGGTATCTTTCAGGTATTTCTTAAGTTCATTTATTATTCCAGTTATCATCTCTTCATAAGTGTATACGGGCAATCTTAAGTCCTTTAGTTTCTTCAGGTCATCACGAAATGTTGGCGTTTTATCGTTCTTATTCACTGGGCTAACTTGGATATCAAAATTTGTTAAAATATCCTTGGCCATATCATAGCGTGTCCTGAGTTCGGGCACCGCAATCGGAATTATCTCGTTAACAATTCCTCTCTTAATTACAACTTCTATGACTTCATTTATATGTCTTAACCACGTCGGTTGAAATTTCCACGAAATATCATATGCTGCCGGATTATGTTCTGTTATGTTTCTTAATATCCTATTAAATGGTCTGTCATTCTGAGTGTTAGGACTCATACCGACGATCAGAGAAGGTCGGAGTATCATCCATCCTGATCTGACTTTCTTTACGTAATTTTCACTTTCTGCTTTCGTTCTGCCATAAAGGCTTTGCTTGTTTGAAACTGCAAAAGATGAAATAAATATAATTTTTGAATTCACCCTGTTAGCGGCGGACACGATGTTTTCTGTCCCATGCTGATTTATTGAGACTGCTTTTTCGGGATTCTTTTCACACCAGTCACCGCTGGCATTAGCGGCGACGTGCACTATGAAATCAGGCTTATTTAGGTCTATAAACTCCTTAACCTCGCGCTTATCTGTAATATCCAGAAATTCCAGTTCAGGAAACAGCTTATTGGTGTGATAAGTGCCGATCAAATCGCACTTCTCCTTTAGGTGCGCATAGACGCTTGCTCCTACGTAACTGCTTGCGCCTGTAATCAACACTTTCATATTAATTACCGGATTTAACTATAATCTCAGCCTTTTTTAAGAACATTCTATCCCGTATGACAATAAATTTTCCATCGTATGTTTCAGGTTTCTCTTTTTCAAGCAATTTTATTGCGGATTTAATATCAACCCATTCTAATCCAAATCCATTATCTATTTCACCTTGATCAAAATCGGGCTTTCCTTCGCTTACAACTTCGGACAAGAAACAAAAAGATGTTTGGAGAGTGTTTTCATATGTCCTGTATTCAACTATTTTTCCTATATCAGCAATAATTTTTATTTTGCACCCCGTTTCTTCTAGAATTTCTCTAACCAGAGCTTGTTTTACAGTTTCACTTCCTTCTAAACCACCACCTGGAAGTTTGTGATAGCCGTGTTTTGACACATGAAGTAAAGCAACTTTGTTTTTGTTAAGTAAGACAGCTCTTGCAGCTGTTCTTTCTTTTAGTTTTGTCTTTTTTGCCTTGAATCCTATGTCTTCATCCTTGATTTCCGAGATTAATTTCATATAGCCCCGGCAGGATTTTCGCAGGCTTTTCTTATTTAGCGAAGCCTTTGGTTTTCTTTTCCAAAGGTCTTTTCTTTTACAAAAGAAAAGCCTTTTCGAACCTGCGTCCGCTGCTCCAGAGGCAGCTATCCTTACCGCTAGACTACGGGGCTAACTATAGCTAAGCTTAGTTGTAAAAACTTTCTTAAAAGAATTAACTCTTACAAATCATCCTGCAAAAGCCTGATGCCTTTCTGCGTGATCACATAGCAGGTAGAACCTATGGGGCTTATTGATGTCAGCAGCTTTTTGTTAACAAGGTTTCTTGCCGCGCTTTCAACGGTTGACGTGCTGCCGCCGGCACTTCCATTGAGCATCTTTACAAGCTCGGGTTTTGTAAGAAGCTGGCTGTCTGCAACTATCTTCAGGATCCTTTTTTCGAGCTGGTTCAGCATACTTATCGCCTACATTGCCATTGCCGTCAAGACCTTCTTTGCTCCGGCTTTTGTTGTCAGTATTTCTGCAAGCTTCAGTGCAAAGTCCATTGCTGTTCCCGGAGATCTTGAAGTTATTATGTTTTTGTCAACCACAACCTTTGCATCCCTTGGGCGGGGAAGATGCGATTCCATCCCGGGATAGATTGTAGCTATTTTGCCGTCAAGCGCGCCTGCCTTGGCAAGCACGGCTGGGGCGGCGCATATAGCTGCAATAATCTTATTCTTCTTGTTAAAGTCCTGAACCATTTTCAGAACAGTTGTGCTGTTGAGAAGGTTTTTGTAACCCGGTCCGCCAGGAAGTATAAGTGCGTCAAAGCTGTCAGGACTGACGTCTGTGATCTTGCTGTCTGTCATTGTCCTGACTTTATGCGCGCCTTCAACTACTGTAGAGACCAGGCCGGAAACTGTTACGTCTACCCCTGCACGCCGCAGGACGTCGATAGTTGTGAACGCCTCGATTTCCTCGAAGCCGTCAGCAAGGATGATTAGGGCCTTCATGTTCAGCCCTTAGCCAATCCTAGAATTTAAATGTTTGTATGTAGTAGAATATAACCCGTGATAAGATGCCAGCAATAGGATTCAATATAAACGCGATAGACGCCAAGGTTGATCCAACTACCGAGAGGAAGGGCAACGTTAATGTGAACTCTTCACCTAGCATAACCTCCATTGAAAAAAGGGATGTTGACTTTCCATTGGCAAAAGATGTTGTAGCTATCAATTTCAAATTCGAGACGAAATACGAGCCAAAGGTAGGATGGATAACTATGGAAGGCGAAGTACTTTACACATCTGACAACCCCAAAGAAATGATTGCAAAATGGAAGAAGGAAAAGAAGATGGAAGACGATGTTGCGATCGAGGTTCTTAACACTATTTTCAGGAGATGCCTTGCAAAGGCCATAGAGATAGCAGCTGAACTCCGCCTGCCGCCCCCTGTTTCTTTCCCGATAGTGAAGCTCAAGGATCAGGAAGAGTATATAGGGTAAGGCAATTTCCAAGCGTTTTCTTCATAACAGAATTGTTTTACAAAGATTTCCGTGCTTTCGCTAGAAACGGGCATAGATAAAAGGCCAAAAAACCTTTTTATTCTTGGAAACTAAAGTTTGGTTATGTGTTCGGAGTGCATACCAAAAGGCGTTCTGGCTTCTGTGTTTGCAGGAATATCCCTCACTCTGATCGTGTCTGCCGCAGGATGGCAGTGGGCTAATCCGCCACTGAGCGTTGATTTGATGTCCACAGCGAAAAGCTTTCTCAAATACGCAGTGGGCTTTTTCTTTATGGGGTTAGCAAAATGGCAGATGCATGAGGGCATGCAGGCGCATACGGCGGCCGGAAAGAAAAAGAAGTGAGTTTCTTTTGTTTTTTCTTCTAACTTTTCTTTCTTAGGCGGTGTTTTTGTCTTTCTGATATAATATAGGAGCCTCCTTTAACCCTCACAAACGGCGGTTGAGATGACTATATTCTGTAATACATACTTCTTATTACTTCTGTTCTGATCTCTATGTTGAAGAAATTCTTTGCTTTTCTTCTCTCACATAAGAAATATCTTCTCTGATATATAGATGTCTATATAGTTACTGCCTACTAGCCATGATAAAACATAGTTTCCATAAACTATTTGAAATCCCGGAAATTGGTTTCATCTCTCACATAAGAAGAGAACTATTCTTCCGATTCTTTTGTTTCTTCTTCCGGTAATTCTTCTTTTTGTTGTTCCTTGTCTTCAGCAGAAGGCTTTTCCTTGCGAGCCATGTCTAACATAAGAAGATCGTCAAAATCCTTTGCAATGCGCCTTGTTTTGCGGAAAAAACTTTTCGCTGCACTCTCCGCCTTATCCAGAAGGCGATTCACGGTGTTGCTTGTAAGCATATAGCCCTTCAAAGAGCCCGTTTGCGTGGGTATTTTCACGAATTCAACAAGGCCCAGGGAGCGCCATTTTCTTATTTCTTCGTACGTCTGTGAAGTTGAAACGCTTAGTATTTGCGCCATTTGTTCTATGCTCAGGGGCACATTTTCCTTCTTGTATTTGAGCATTTCTAGCAGCAATTTTGCGTGATTGGCACGGCTTTCCTTGCGTTTCAGGCCCAATCTGCGGACCAGAACATCAGCTAGATCCTGTGCTGTGAGGTCGCTTTTGTGATCAGGCGGGCTTATGCGCTGGAAGACAATGTCACTTAGCTTCTTTTTTGGCATCTAAAACACCATCATGATTTAGTTGGAGTAGCATTATCATATACCCTGTTTTGCCTGTCTTTGATGCAAAACCTTGGTCATGTACCATCTACTTCTGTCCATGGCATTTTATAATTTTCTATACGCTAGCCATTATTACAAACAAAGGCTGGAGTAGAGACGAATTGCACTTTTCAGCTGCTGCTAACCTACGGAAACTGTCAGAATTAGATAGGAATGGAAATTAACGTTTAAGTAGCCGGTTAGAATGTAGAAACCCTCGAAGTCTGCGATGATGGTCTTGAGAGCCTTCTTTATCGCCGTTGACAAGCCTAATTGCGCCATTATCTAATGCAGCGACCCCGCTTCTCTCAATTTTCGTATTGTTTTTTCGTTGTATGCAGCCCTGATTCTTCAGGCATATTGTTTAGAAATCAGCAAAGAATACAAAATATTTTCTTATGTGAGGGATAGATGCAACTTTTTGATTGGAGAATATAGTTTCTAATAAAGATTTCTGGTACTATCTTTTAACGCTTGTTTGTTTTAACATATTGATGACAAAAAATATTTCCGAGAAAATCTTATCGCAGCTTAAACCATCACATAAATTATTTCGCGGGTTTCTTTTCCTTCGGCTTCAGCTTTGAGAATTTGCGCAGAACGGTCTCGAAATCTGTTGCAAGCTCCATGCCGTCCTGGGTAAGCCTGACGTACTTGATCCTGCCTTCTTTCTCAAATTCTACTATGCCGAGGTTGCGAAACATGTCAAGAAGTTTTACTGTGTGCGAATATGTGCAGTCTGTTTCTTTTGCGAGAACAGACACATATTTAGGCGCGTTGCCGTTTTTTACGCTAAGAAGCAGTTTCACGGGCTTTTTACGTAGAAACAGGTCTTCCAGTTCGCCTTTCAGTGTCATTTTCGAAACTTCCTGCCAGATGTTACAGTTTTCACGCCGCTGTTTTGAAAAGAGATGCGCAAAATCACTAAAAGCATCTCTTTTTTATCTGCTAGTTTATGGTTTTCCCGCCTTAAATATCTTAAATATATGTAGTATAATATATTTCCTGTTTATATCGATGGAACAGATTTATCAATATGTATATTTAGGACTAAATTTATATATTACAACAGATTCTTTACAACATTTATTTCATTACAGATTTGTCGCAAGCTACTTCTTGCAGTATATCGATAGCGCCTTAAAGGCATTTTTGGGCAATAGATTTTAAGCTGGTCATATGGAAATCACACTGAAGCCCGTCAGGCGCATATTCAAGCGTGCCGGTGCGAAGCGGGTAAGCGACCGTGCCATAAAAGAGCTTGCGCAGGCATCAGAAGAGCGGGCAAAAGCCGTTCTCGTCGAAGCAAAAAGGCTCTCAGAACATGCAGGGCGCAGGACCGTGATGAAGCAGGACGTAAAGATGGCAAGGAAAACCTTGGAGAAGAAGTAATTATCCTTTTTCTATAGTTGTAGAATACCATTTATCGCCATTTTTATTCATCCTATAGATCCTGATATTGCCATTCGCGTCAAAACAAGAAAGCCAATCGTATGATGTTTGAAATATCCCGCTTTGAGATATAGAGCTACTAAAACCAGCACTTAATGGTTTAACACAATCTTCTGGCATTTTAACTACTTTGTTATATTGCCCACCGCCAGGGTTTTCACAGGCGGTTGTTGCAAAAGCTATAAGTGTGCCCAATATAATTTTTCTAAAGTTCTTTGATTGCATATAATCTGTTATTGTTAGGCAGTAATAAACAATTTAAAGTAATCGTTTCCGACTTTAAACATTTTAGCCGCGTAGTTATACGCAGTGCTTTTATGGACCTGATTAAAAAAATTTCTTCCGAAACTGGGCTGAGCGAGGACGAAATACTGAACCGCATAGACGAAAAGCGAAAACAATCAGACATGATATCCGAGGAAGGGGCAGCATACCTTATTGCAAAAGAGCTTGGCATAAGCCTGCTGCGCAAACAAGAAAGGCTCAATATAGCAAGCATAATTCCCGGTATGCAGAACGTTGACATCATCGGCAGGATGACAAGGATAGCAAAGAAGGACTTTGAAACTGAGAAAGCCAAGGGCCGTCTTGCGAACGTCTTCCTTTCAGACGAGACAGGAACTGCAAGGCTTGTTCTTTGGAACGATGAAATAGAAAAATTAGATGATTTATCAGAAGGCGATGTTGTTCATATCAGGGGATTTGTAAAAGAAGGCCTTCTGGGCCCGGAAATCAGGATTGGACGATACGGTTCAATAGTAAAGAGCGACGAGCAGGTAACTGCAGTTACAGCAGGCCGGCGTTATGAAAGGAGCTCTATAGCAGACCTCACTGAAGGCGACGCCAACGAAGTAAAGGCCTGCCTTGTGCATGTTTTTGAATCAAACCCGTTTTACGAAGTATGCCCCCAGTGCAACGGGAGGGTGAAGGAAGAGACAAACTACAAATGCGACGAGCATGGCAATGTCGAGCCGGCCCATGCGTTGGTTGTTTCCGGCATCATAGACGACGGGACAGAAAATATGCGCTTCGTTTCGTTTGGCGAGAATGCAGAAAAGATACTCGGGATGAAAACAGGAGAAGCGCGAAAGGCATTCATGAAAAAGATGGATAAGAAAGTTATTTTTGAAAACGTCCAGCCTGGGAGAGAATTATTGTTCGACGGTGTCGTGAGAAGGAACAAACTCTATGACAGGCTGGAATTCATTCTGAATAACATTAAAAGCGTTGACGTGAAGAAGGAAATTGAACGTTTGCTGGTGAAATAAATGGGTGAAGCAAGCACAGATAGAGCCACGGAAAATGATATTGTAAGACGGTGGTTAACAGAAATTCCGCAGGCTGGAGATTTTCAGGATGGCGCAGCGGCAGCAGGCTATGCCGCGTGCCCCACTAACAGATACTGCAGGCTGCCGCACGGCGAAGACGGCATATCAGCAAAAACGTATCCGGAACAAACAAGGACAAGCTGGAGGGACTATGTCGGTGGCCTTGATTGGACAAAATTAAGAGAGTCCATAGGAATTAGTCCAAAGGCGAAGAGAGAACAAGGATATCAAGAAAGCCGGATGGTAAGAAAAATAAAAGAAATGCTGGGAATTTATCCAAGAAAGCCAAGATGAAATAAATCAGGTCATAACTATGCCAAAAAAAGCGAAAGTGGAAAAGAAGGAAGAACTGGAAACAGCAGTTGAAGCGAAAGAAACTGAAGAAAAAGAAGAAAACGAATTCTCGATAGAAAACCTGCCCAGAATAGGCCCCAAGGGGCTGCAGAAACTGCAGGAAGCAGGCTATAATGATTTGAGGGATCTTGCCAGAATTTCGCCAAAGGAGCTTGCAGACGCCTGCGAGATAACCGAAGCGACTGCGCGGAACTACATACTCAAAGCGGGAGAGACAACAGGCATCGGAAATTTCAGGACCGCGGAAGAAGCATCCGAGAGGCAAAAATCAAAGGAAACGATAACAACAGGCAGCAAGATGCTTAATGAACTGCTTGGCGGCGGGGTGAAAACGCAGGAGATAACGGAAGCGTACGGCGCTTTTTCCTCGGGGAAATCACAGCTTGGGTTCCAGCTTGCTGTGAACGTGCAGATGCCTAAGGAGAAAGGCGGGCTGAACAGCCAGTGCGTTTTCATAGATACGGAAGGCACGTTCAGCGCTGAGAGAGTTTCGCAGCTTGCTGAAGCACGCGGCCTGGACCCGAAGAAAGTATTAAGGAACATATTAGTGGCAAGGGCGCTTCACAGCGACCACCAGGTTATGCTCATCGATAAAGTGAGGGAGATGGTGAAGGAGAAGCAGATCAAGCTGATAATCATAGACTCTTTGACGTCGCTCTTCCGTGTTGATTTTTCAGGAAGAGGCGAGCTTGCTCCCCGCCAGCAAAAACTCAACAAGCACATACACGAACTACAGATGCTCGCCGAGGATTACAACATAGCGGTTTACGTCACAAACCAGGTCATGGCGCGGCCTGACATGATGTTCGGCGATCCAACAACGCACGTGGGCGGCCATATTGTTGGCCACGGCACGGGCGTTCGCATGTATCTGCGAAAAAGCAAGCAGAGCATGCGCATCGCAAGACTAATTGATTCGCCGTCTTTGCCTGAAGGCGAAGCTGTTTTCAAAGTAACTGACAAAGGCGTGACGGACTGATGAAATTGCGATTGACTTATTTTACAGAACCAGTATATGACACAGAATTCTACAGAAAACATGGGACAAGAATACAGAAAAAATATCCTTCTTTAAGACTCGCAATAGAAGACATCCCGGACGGAATTAGCTTTATTCTTGAAGGCGGGTGCCGAGATGTCAGGTATGCTGCCGCAATGATCTATGATTTTTGCATGATGCCGGCTGGTATAGATGGTGATAAAGCTGCTGTTGAGTATGCGTTCAGGCGTAATGAAGCAATTCAAAGAAGTCTGCTACAAACAAGACCCACTGGGATTTGTTAAACAATTTCCTTTTCGCTGATTATCACGAAGTCGCCTACGCTCTTCACAGACGAGAACGGCACAAGCAATCTATTGGCTTCGTCGCGCTCCAGAGTCAGATCAGAAACGTGTCTTGTGGGCTCAACCAGAACCAAGCTAAGCAATTCTCCGGATTCAGAAATGAAATTCATGTCGCCTATGACACCAAATTTTCTTCCGGTTTCCTCAGAAACAACTACTTTTCCCATGATATCTTTCCCGCGGCTTTTCATCATCTTTTTCACCTTTCTACATTATACGCTTCGCAGGCTTAAATAATTTGATTCTAATTGAGATTACTTCTTATGTGAGGGATAAAACCAGGTTTCACAAACCGTAGGTTAAGGTAGGTTATTGTAACTGCTTCAAATCATGCGCGGACAAGAAGCGATTTTATTTTTGGTGTTAGCGCGTAAACAAAAGTTTTCTCGCTCTGCTGGCGCTCTACGTAGCCGTCTGCAAGAAGCATTTTCAGGATATTATTAACGCTTCTAACAGCATGCTGGCGCGATTTGTATTTATCCAGGCTCAGAGAATCAGCAATCTGCCCTGGCGATAAAGAGCGCTGTGAAAGTGTCTCAACAATATCGCGCTGCATCGGCGTGAATGTATCTAGGATTTCAAGCGAAACGCGCTCTTCTCTCTGTGGTTCAATATTTTCAATATATTCTTTTTTTATTTCTGTTTCACCTCTTAAAATTGCTTTTGTTACAAGTTCATCGCAAACCCGCAGGATTTCACGGGGAAAGCCGCCGCTTCTTGCGTGTATGAAATCCAGAAGTTCTTTGGAAAATTCATCGCCTGCACCACCAACGTGCTTAATTCTCTTCCTTATCATTTCTTCTGTTTCTTCTTTTGTGAGGGATGCAAGGTCGATCTTTGCCACGATTCTTTTTCTGAATGTTTCCAGTTTATCCATCAGCCTGTCATCGAAAACAGGCAGGCCGGCCAGCACAAAGGAAATATTAGTTACCTGATCGCCAAGCACGCGCAGCCACTCAAGTGTCTCTACGCTTGCTTCGTGCACTTCGTCAATCATGATAACAAGATGCCTTCTTTTCAGTTTTTTGTTCAAGAAATCAGGCACCTGATAGATATTTTTAAGGCCCTGCTTGAACATGCTCATAGGCCATTTTATCTTGAATTTCTCGTTGAAAATCAGTGCAAAATCCTCTGGTTTTGAAGGCGGCTTGCCGATATAGAGGATATCGTACGCCTTCCCAGACATCTTTTCCACCCATTTCAACAGGGTTGTTTTCCCGGATCCTGTAGGGCCCGAGACGAAGACAAACTTGTGTTTTTCGAGCAGCATAAGCAGAAGGCGGTTTATTTGTTCCTGGTAACCTACAAATAGGTAGGGGTATATGTTAAAAGTAAAGGGGTTTTCCTTCCATCTTTTTGTTTCAAACCACTTTTCAGGGCTTAATTGTTCTAATTTTTGCTGGCCTAAATGATTATTTTTATGTTCTGGCGCATCTTCGCTGTCCATACTTCATATAACTTCACCAACTTTATATGTTTTGTTATCCTCAACTTCACAGGATGTTCACGGGGCTTCAGCAGAAACTGGCTTCAACTTCACGGAAATCATCAATTTTTCTTCATGAATTCACGTGAACTTCATGAACTTCATGTGAATTCATATGAAGTTCGTGAAGGTTTTGTGAAGGTTTTGTGAATACCTCGTGAAGGTCTTTGTGAAGGTAATTATGGCTTTTAGTGGGAATAGAACACTTGATTGTGAGTATTGCTATATTCTCTAACTAAGTTTTGTGAGGGTACGAATTTCATGTTCACAGACCTTCATGAAATCTTCATGCACCTTCACGGGATCTTCATGAAGATCCCGTGAAGTTCATATGAAGGTCTAGTAGGTTAAAGATATGTCAGAAACTGGCTTTGGCTGGCTGCAAAAGTCTGCCGAAGCCTCACATAAGAGCTTCTTGGGAGAAGCGAAGCTTCTCTGAGATTATTCGCCCGGCTGGTTGATTAATTTGAGGATCTTGAGAATCTGCTGCACGCTACGGCCTTCTGCAAGCTTCTCAATGACGAAGGGCTTCAGCCGCACCACACGCAACATTGTTTTGCTCTCTCCTGCCAAACTGACGTCTTCTATTAATGGTCTCAAAAGGGTATCAATATACTTAGTAACAGTATGATTGTCCATTCCTGTCTCTCTGGCAATCCTCCGAATCCACACACCATCTTGATTGGTATGCAAAAACTCTATAATTGCAGCTATTTTCTTCTCGTCAAAGCCTTTCTTTCTACCCATATCAAATAGATTCCCCACCTGGGAATATAAAGTTATGTGCCGCCAAAATAGCCTAGAAATGCAGAATTTTGATGTCTTTGAAGCTGCATGGCTATCTCTCACGAATCCGGCAAAGACGCCAATCTTGGCCCAATCTTGGGAGAAGCTTCGCTTCTCCGAGATCTTCAGAGAAACGAAGTTTCTCTGAGATTCCGAAATCCCTTTGGATTTCGAGAATTCCAAAAAGCTAACGCTTTTTGAGAATAGTGCCGTATGGCTGGGTTGTGCTGCATTCATTGTGATGAGGATAATCCGCAGCCAGAAACTTAAACGTATCTGACAAAATAATTTCATGCGGTGCTTTCTTGCAGTAGATCTAGATGATGTGTTAAAGGAAAAGGTCGCTGACATTCAGAAGGGCCTTGCTCATTTCGACGCAAAGTTTGTTGAAAAGGAAAACCTGCACTTCACGCTAAAGTTCCTTGGAGAAGTCAACGAAGAGGTAATTGAAGACGTTAAATCGAAGGCTCGGAAAATAGCATCTAGTTTCTCGCCATTTAGTATTGACATAAATGGCATGGGCGTGTTTCCAAATTTGAATTACATTCGTGTTGTCTGGGTAGGTGCAAAGCAGCTATACGCGCTGCAGAAAGCTGTTGATGACACGCTGGCGGATATTTTCGGCCGCGAAGAAAACATAGTTCCGCATTTGACACTAGCAAGGGTTCGTTCGTCCGGGTATAAAGATGCTCTTAGAAATTTCATAGAAGCGAACAAGGATGCAGACATAGGAACAATGACCGTAAGGGGGATAAAACTGAAGTGTTCTGTCGTGACAAAGAAAGGCCCTGTATACGAGGATGTTGAAATTTTCAGCTTGGAGTAGGTGTAATATGATTTCGGACAAAAAATTGATCTATATTTCTTTGATAATATCCATGGTAGGGTTTCTTTCTATGGTTGCTATAACAATGGCTATAGAACCAAGGTACGTATCTGTAAGCCAGATAACTTCAGAAATGACAGGACAGGAGATCACTACACGGGGCATAATAGATTCTTATTTTACAAACGAAGGGAACGTATTCATAACATTAAAAAACAGGACGTCGGTCAAGGTCGTTATGTTTTCGCGTGAGGCAGGAAAGCAGCCTTGGGTTTATGATTTGCGGAAAGGGGATTCCATAGCTGTCGAGGGCAAAGTCCAGATATACAAGAATGAGCTTGAGATTGTGGCCGATAAAATAACAGCAATAAGCCTCTCTTAACTGCTTTTAAAATCTAATTAACATAATTTCCCAATAAATTATCTAAATAGGTGGCTTGGATGGAGATCATTATTCTTGCAGGAGGCATGGGAAAGCGGCTCAGGCCGCTATCTGAGAACATGCCTAAATGTATGGTTCCCGTCAACGACCGGCCTCTGTTAGACTACCAGCTCGAATGGCTGGGCAAATACAAAATAAGCAGCATAGTTCTCGCATGCGGCTACAAATGGGAACACATTAAGCAGCACTACGGCGACAGGTTTGTTTATTCCGTGGAGAAAGAACCGTTAGGAACCGCAGGCGCCGTAAAACTGGCTTTAGCGCATATAGAAGGCGATGAATATATTGTGCTCAATGCTGACGACCTTACGAATGTAAACCTGAATGATTTGATCAGGTTTGGAAGCAATGCAACTGTTGTGGCTAATTTTCACAGCCAATTCGGCATTGTTGACATGAATGACGGGAAGATAGTGCAGTTCAGGGAAAAGCCGCTGCTGCCTTACTGGGCAAACACAGGGCTGCATCTGCTGAACAAAGGCGTAAAGATGCCGGCAAAAGGCAGCCTGGAGCAGGACGTACTTCCTATACTTGCGAAAGAAGGCAAACTGAAAGCTTACAAGCATACAGGTTTCTGGCAGACCGTGAACACGGTTAAGGAGCTGGAAGAGGTCGAGGTATTCTTCAAAAACACAAAAATGCATTAATTTTCCAATTTTACATTAAATAGCCGCTGTTTTTGATCTCTTCTTTAAGGATGTGAGAAAATTCTTTTTCCATGCTTCGCAATCTTTCATCGCTGTCTGCTTCCATGGTAAGCCTTATCGTCGGTCCTGTGTTGGAAGCCCTTATGAGAATCCAGCCGTAGGGAAAATCAATGCGCACGCCATCCATTGTATTTACATTATTGTATTGCTGTGAAAGTTTGGTTTTCAAATTATCAATTACTTTGAACTTTTCAGCGTCGCCACATTCAAAATTTATTCTTTTGAAAGGAAGCATTTTTATTTCATCTGCTATCTCTGATAATGATTTTTTAGATTCCGTTAAAGCTTGAGTTGCCAGCAAACTTATGGCTAAGGAATCATCAAAGGGGAATATTGATGGCACAACATAGTGGCCAGTAAACTCCATTCCAAAACAAGCTTTATTCTTCCTTGCACAGTCAACAAGGTAAGGGTGACCCACTGGAAACCGAATCAGTTTTTTACCGAGTTTTGCAGCAATTTTGTCCACAACCATTGTGCACTCAACGTTTGCAACTACCGGTCCGTTTTCTTTGTTTAACGCATAAGTTAGCAATAAGTAAGCGGTTTGTTCAGGTGTAATCTTTCGGCCTTTCTCGTCCACAAGAAGCATCCTGTCCCCGTCGCCGTCGTAGGCTATGCCCAAATCGGCTTCTCCGGCTTTCTTCCTGAGTTCTGTAAGCTCGTCCTCCGCGGGCTCGGGGTTCCTGTTCGGGAAAGATCCGTCTAAATCACCATAAATAACTTCCGCTTCTGCTCCGGCTTTCCTGAAAAGTTCCGGTGCAGCCAGGCTTGCCATGCCGTTGCCGCAGTCAAGAACGGCTTTTATTTTTCCCTTCAGCCGGATTTTTGAAGTGACATAGCTGATGTAATCGCTGATTATTTCCTGCGGGTTTCCTTCTGCAGCCGCCCCTTTCATATGGCTAACTTCGCCTTTGTTGAAAACATCCCTTATTTCATAATTTTCATGCTCGAGATACCCGATGCCGTTTGCATGAAAAAACTTCACGCCGTTCCATTCCTTTGGCAGGTGCGATGCGGTGATGTAAGCAAATTCCATCTTATGTTGCCATGCATGGAACATGCCGACGCCTAAAGGTAGCAGTCCAACGTCAACAACATCTTTGCCTGAAGATGTTAAACCTGCAATGAAAGCGTCCCTGAGGCTCTTGCTTGACAACCGCATATCTCTGGCGACTACAACTGTTTCGGTTTTAGTCGTCTGCCCGAAGGCGTTGCCTATGCGGCGCATTATTTCCTCGTCTAGATCCTTTCCATAAATGCCGCGTATATCATAGCTGCGGAAGATGTGTGAAATGTCTTGCATAAAAGCACCGCTGAATCAAAATAGACCGGCTATGTAACCGATTTTACAGGAAGTGAAAAAATCAGCTCCCAGAAGAAATAGAAAAAAGGCCAATACTACAGTAAACACGGCATAAAAAATAAATTTACTTTTACCTTCTTTATTCCAAAGAAGTTTATTGATTACAACACTTATTATGACTGGTACAGCCAGCGCAAGCAAAACTGTTGGTAACAGATATGCAACACAAACTGTCATACTTACACCAGTTCTACTTTCCGTTCTTCCAGTCCATCAGGAATTGCGTGATGAGACGGACTCCGTAGCCTGTGGCGGATTTGGGCTGGTAGTCGCGTTCTGCTGGAAGCCATGATGTGCCTGCGATGTCGATGTGGGCCCATGACGCGCTGTTTATGAATTTCTTCAGGAACGCTGCGCCCTGTATTGTTCCAGCTGACGGCGAAGGGCCTTTGTTTGTGTTGCGCACGTCGGCTGACTCGCTCTCTATTGCTTCATCGTATTCGTCCCAAACGGGCAGCTGCCACAGCCGCTCAAAAGATTTGTTGCCCGCTGCTTTCAGTTTTTCGATCAGCGCTTCGTCGTTGCCCAGGACTGCCGCGGCTTCGTAACCCAATGCCACCACGCACGCGCCGGTGAGTGTTGCTAAATCGATAATTGCTCGCGGCTTGAATTTTTCTTCCGTGAAGCTGAGTGCGTCTGCAAGGATGAGCCTGCCTTCTGCGTCTGTGTTGATTATTTCCACGGTCTTCTTGTTGTAAGCCGTAACGATGTCTCCCGGCTTCGTTGCCGAACCGGACGGCATATTTTCAGTTGCAGGCATCACACCAACAACGTGAATTGGCAGGTTAAGCTTTGCAGCGGTTTTCAGTATGCCCAACACCGCCGCCGCGCCGCATTTGTCGCTCTTCATCTCTTCCATGTACTGCCAAGGCTTGATATCTAATCCGCCGCTGTCGAAAGTTACACCTTTGCCGACTATAGCTATGGTTTCTTTTGCGTTTGTGTTGTGCTCAAGAACGATCAGCTTTGGTTCTTCTGCACTGCCTCTGCTGACGGCAAGAATGCAGTTCATGCCCATCTTTTCTATCTCCGCTTTGCTGTAGACTTTTATCTTGAGCTTGCATTCCTTTGCAACTCTTTCTGCTTCGTCGGCAAGCTGCGCTGGCGTCATGATGTTTGCAGGCGTGTTTGAAATGTCCCTTGCTTGATTTACGGCGTCGGAAATTATTTGTGCTGTCTTTATGCCCCTGTTAACATCATTTATGTGCGAAGAGTCTGTGAGTAGGAATACGCCTGCAATTTCGTTTTGGTTTTCGTCCCGTTTCTTGTATTTTGAAAACCTGTAGATCCCAAGCGCAATTCCTTCGGCTGTTGCCTGCACGGCTTCCTGCGAGAACTGAATGTTGTGTAAAGTTGTTGAAAATTCCTTTATGCCGGCATTTCTTATGTTTTTTGCAGCGAAGCCTGAAACCTTTCTTAGCTTTTCGTTGTTGAGCTCGGTCTTCTTGTCCAGGCCGACGAGCATGACACGCTTTGCAGCTATCTTGCCATGGGTACTTACAATGTGGAATTCCTTGAACTTGCCAGAAAATTCCTTTGATGTAGATAGATCCTTCAGTGCGCCGTTAAGCGCTTTGTCGACCAGTGCCGCGTCTTGCGTCAGCTCATCGCCGAAAGCGCCGACAATTAATACAGCTGTCTTGTGCTTTAGAATTGGCTCTGATGTTGCTTGCATCTTCATATTATCACTATAATTAATTCCCGTTAATTATTTAAGCCGGGGGATACAAAACTATATATGCAATTGGCCGGAGAAACTGCACATACTGCTTCTTGGCTTACGACTATGAATTGCATGAGTGTCATTAAGTTTACATTCTATTAATCCGGGATGAATCTTTTTCTAAAAGACGACCGTTCCTTACCATCTTAGTAATAAATTAAAAAATAAAAGGAGTGGTTATTTATGCTACCGACATGCTGCGGCACTGAAATGAAAGTTAAGATCGAAACTTCCAGGTTTTATGAAGTCGAATGCGAAAATTGCAAAGACACGGTTTACATAAAGAAGAAAGCAGACTTCAGGCCTGTGCTGCTCGATGACTAGAAAAAAGGAAAAAAGAATTCATGGCAACAGCCAAGTATCCGGTTGACAGAGAACTAGGGTTGCGAACGCCTAAAGATACCGCTCCAAGATGTGTTCTCTATATGGAAAGACGCATGATCGTAAGCGGTTGCTTTAACAATTAACAACCTATTTTGTCAGGCATACCAGGCCTTTTTCTGTGAGAAGATAGTCGTTCTCGATCCTAATGCCCTGATTGCTGTAAATGCCCGGCTCAATGGTAAAAGTCATGCCCGGTTTCATGATGTCTGTGCTGTGTCTAGAGAGTGCGGGCTTTTCGTGGACTTCAATGCCGATTCCGTGGCCAAGGCTGTGGATAAAATATTTTTCCTCTTTTCCCAGGCGTTTTCTGACGAATATGTCCGCTTCGCTGGCCTTTGTACCTGATTCAATTTTATCTTCTGCTTCCTCAATGATTTTTTCGAGCATTCGCTGCTTGCTGCTCCCGATGGTTCGCGTGATGTCTGAGCAGTAGCCGTTGAAACGCAAGCCGAAATCTATAACTATGGGCTCTTTCAGTTTTGCTTTTGTGGGCCTATGGTGCGGGAATCTGGAATTTTTCCCTGAAGCAACAATGGCTGGAAAGCTCGGCTCGCAGCCCTGCTTGCTCATCATGAATTCCACTATTCCTTTGAGATCTTGCTCGGTGAGTTTAGGCGATATTGTATCTTCTATTTTGGGCCACAGCCTGCTTGCTATGCTGCACGCCTGCTTGAGCTGTTTTATTTCGTAATCGGACTTGACTTCCCTGATCGATTCCAGTTTCCGTGAAATGTCAACTGGTTTTATTTTCAGCTTCTCCATGATTTCTGCGGAGATGCGGCGCTTGTTGATGCCGACCTTTTTCCCCGCAACAATTTTTGAGAAACTGCTGAAAGGCGCAGCTTCGACGTCTTTGATCCACGAAAGCCTTGCCCTTGAGCACTCCAGCTCTGATGTGAATATTTTTGGCGTGCGGAAATCATAGTAGAAAATGCCGTTTACATCCGAGTTTGTGAAATAAAAAAAATTCGGGTCCGGTGAGGATTCGAAGTTTACTATCGCTATTGAATCCATTCCGGGCTGTTTTAGCTTCTCCAGCCTTTTCTTTAGCTCAGACATTTTATTCAGCTATCACAGTCATGTTTGTCCTTACGCGCTCCTTGTAGCCGCCGGCGACCAGGAACTGTACGCCGTGCTTTGCAAGCATATCAGCTATGTCTTGGCTGATTTTGCCGTCCATGACAACGGCGAATACGGGGCTAAATTCTTCCAAAGCTTCGGGAAGGCCGCTTATCGACACTTTGCTGATTATCTGCATGTCTTTGCTGACAAGGTATGCTGCCTTCGTGCCTGTGAGTTCCTCGAGCAGCGTGTTAAGAAACGTCTTCGTTTCGCTGTCAACCGGCCTGTCTTCTTGGCGGCTTTCTCTTGCCTGCGGTTTATGGTCTTTCAGCATTTCCATGTACTGGCTTACGGGCGTGCGGTCGCGCAGTGCCTTGAATATCTCCTTCTTTGTCAGTTCTTCGACCTCTTTGCCTTCGTCTGCCCGCGCTATGAAATCAATCTCAGCGACAGAAAGAAGTTTTTTCATGTCAAGTTCGCCGCCGCGGTCGCCGTCAAGAAAAGCTGTCACGGTCTTCTGTTTGGTCAGTGTTATAACCGCGTCTGGTATCTTGGAACCTTCTATGGCTATGCAGTTCTTTATGCCGTTCTTGAGCAGCGTGATAACGTCTGCCCGGCCTTCAACAACGATTATTTCTTCCGATGACATGACATCGGGCCCGCAGCTCAGGCCGTGATAAGAAGATACTTCACGCGTACGCACAGCTTCCTTTATGATCTCGGCAATACGCTGCGAATCAGGAAGGTCGTTGTCCGACATGGATTTCAGAATATCCTTTGCGCGTTCAATGACAAACCTGCGCTTTTGCGAGCGCACGTCTTCAACCTTGACCACCTCTATTTCAGCGTCGCAGGGGCCAACCTTGTCTATTGTCTCAAGGGATGCAGCAAGGAGCGATGTTTCGCTTGCATCCAGGCTTGAAGGGATAGTGATTTCTGCATAAGCCATGCCTTTGTTAGTGTCAACCATTACTTCTATCCTGCCGATTCTTCCTGTTCTCTGGAGCTCGCGCAAGTCCAATTCAGCGCCCAAAAGCCCTTCTGTCTGCCCGAATATTGCACCGATGATATCGGGTTTCTCCACAACGCCCTTTGCCTGCATCCTGGCGTGTATTGAATATTTTGCAAAGTTTTGTGCTAATTTTGCCATTTAATTCACCTCAATTTTACGAGGCGTAGAAACAGGTTCATTTATCTATCTCATCTGAAAACCGGGTTGAAACGATAAACATGAATTTCCCTTGTTTTTCTTTATGATTATCTTGCCGCCGTGCAAACGTCAGCAAGTGATAGTGCCTTATTCTACGCTTCTAAGAAGATAGAACAGGAAGGCTTTTAAGGATTGCTTGCTTTTAAACCGCCTTTGCCTGCCTGGCTTTCTTGCTGGCTGCTTCCGCGAAATCTACCATGGCTTTATCGATGCGCTTTATTTTGTCGTCGGCAATTTTCAAGTAGCGGGGGAACAGATGCTTCAGATAGTAGTCAGTGAATGCCGAAGAGAAGAAGCCTTCGGACATTACTGAGCAAACAAATCTGGCTGTGATGTCAATTCCCAGATAATTCACGCTGTTCGTTTCACCGAGCGTATTGAATTCCACTACAAGATGCGAGGCGCGGTCTGTATTCTCGACTATCTCGAAATTAAGCGTGGTTTTCCTTTCCGGGCCGTCCGTTTCGTACTTGTTTTCCTTTTCTACTGTATTGCCAAACTGGGAAGCGGCTTCCATCAACTCAAGCGCCAGACTGTAGGGGTCCTTTGTTTCTATGATGATTCTTCTTGTGAGCAACGTTTCTTCAACCTGCATGATAGAAACTGGTTCCGTCAGAATAAAAAGATTTTTGCAAAGCCCGGTTACCTGCACTCGGAACAGAGGTAGACGCCCCCGACTTCTTCGACGTCGTCTGCGAAATTGCCGCATGTTTCACATTCCAAGAACTCGAAGTCTTCTTCCTTCATCTCGCGCTTGCCAAATTTGAGCCGTTCAAGCATTATCTCAACCAGCGCGGGCTCTATGCGCAGTATATCGTTGTTTGTTATGATGCCCGCGAGCCTGTCCATCTCGAATACAAGGAGCTTTTCTATGCCTTTTTCAACCATGATGCGCGCCGCTTCCTCGATCGTTTTATCAGGGGATACGCGAACTATATCCGTGGTCATTATTTCGGAAACCTTTGTGCCGCGCCTGTCTGCGACGTGCTTGTACACTATGTCAGAGGTAGTTACAATGCCTTTCACATTTTTGTCGCCTGTCACGACAACAGAGCCTATCTTTTCTTCCTTCATGATGCGGGCGGCGTTTTCTATCGATTCGTCCAGGCCAACCGTCCTGACCTCTTTTTTCATGATCTCTCCTATGCGCACGCTGAGTTTCATAGTTAACACTGTTTTTGTAATCTATATATAAAATCCGGCTTATGTTTATATTCCACCCAAATATTTATAAACAGGCACCAAGATGGTTCTATGGTTCATAGTTACAAGAAAGGCTATTCTCGCGAGTTACAGCTTGTTCATCTGCTTTCAAGCAAGGGATACATGGTTGTGCGAACACCGAGATCTGGAAGGATAAACCTTGCTTCGCCTGACATCATAGCGCTGAAAAACGGCAGGATCACCGTCATAGAATGCAAAGCGCATGAAGAGGCATTCAAGGTGGATGGCGAGCAGCTAGATGAGCTAAAACAATGGCAGGATGCGGGCGCCAGCGCGTACGTTGCATGGAAACTTGCCAGAAAAGACTGGATTTTCCTGCACCTTCATGACGTGGTTGGCAACAGCGGCAACATAGGGAAAAAATTTGCATTCGAGAAAGGCTTAAAGCTGGAGGATATTGATCCTGAGCGGCTGGTTTAAATAACTTTTTTCTGAAAAGGGTATATAATGCGTTCTGACGTTTCAGGATTTTACAAGCTGCCCGTTGAAAGGCGGCTGCGAATACTCAGGGAACGGGCAGGGCTTTCGAAAAGCGACATAAAAATACTTGCACATAACAGCGCCCTGCTGCATGAAACTGCCGACATGATGATTGAGAATGTTGTCGGTACCATACAGCTGCCAATAGGCATAGCCACCCATTTCAAAATAAACGGCGTGGACAAATTTGTACCGATGGCAATAGAGGAATCATCTGTTGTCGCGGCTGCTTCGCATGCAGCAAAACTTGCCAGGCCAGAGGGCTTCAAGGCAAGCAGCGATGAGCCGCTAATGATCGGCCAGATACAGCTGAAATCGATAAAAAATATGGAAAAAGCCAAGAAGGACATTGTAAGGCGGTTTGAGGAACTGAAATCCATTGCAAACGGCAGAGAGTCAGTACTAGTCAAGCTGGGGGGCGGGCTAAAGGGCATCGAGTTGCGGGAGCTTGACACAGACAGGGGAAAGATGCTGATTGTGCATCTGCTTATAGATGTGCGCGACGCGATGGGCGCTAATGCGGTGAATACTTATTGTGAGGAAATAGCACCATATCTTGAGGAACTGACAGGCGGGAAATCCGTTCTAAAAATAATTTCCAACCTTGCTGCGAGGCGCATTGTGCGCGGGCGGGCTGTCTGGAAAAAGAATGACCTGGGCAAGGAAACTATAGACAGGATTCTTGATGCTTATGCGTTTGCAAAAGCAGACCCTTACCGCGCGGCCACGCATAACAAAGGCATAATGAACGCTATAGATGCTGTCATGATTGCGACATGCAACGACTGGCGCGCCGCGGAAGCCGGAGCTCATGCGTACGCCGCATTGAACGGCTACAAGCCGCTGACTGCCTACGAAAAAAACAAGAACGGCGATCTGGCGGGAAAAATTGAACTGCCTCTTGCGGTGGGCCTTGTAGGCGGCGCAACACGGATGCATCCTGTTGCGCAGGTTGCCTTGAAAATACTTGATGTTAATTCTGCGAGAGACCTGGCGGAGGTTGTTGCGTGCGTAGGATTAGCAAACAACTTTGCCGCGCTGCGTGCAATGGTGAAAGAAGGTATTAGGCAGGGTCATATGAAGCTGCACGCCACGAATATAGCGCACATGGCCGGCGCAAAGGAAGAGGAGATAGCCCTGGTAGCGAAACGCCTTGTGGAAGAAGGAAATATATCATACTCGCGCGCGCGACAGGCTGTAAAACAAGTAAGATATGATATCCGAAAGAAAAAGATAAAGAAACTGATAAGAAGAGTTCATGAAAAAGTGCACAAGCATCATCATACTAAAAAGAATTGATTATAGAAGAGCTTCTATCAGACCTGCGCCGGCGATCAACACTTCAGCTATTGCCAAGTAAGCAACCGCATCAAGAAATATCTGCTTGAATTCTTTGCTGTTAATTTTCTCCTTTATTATTCCGAACGACAGTATGCCGCCCGCAAGCCCCGCGATGAAATACGCAAGTATTTCCGGCACGCCGTGAAGCGCGATGCTGCCGAGCGCTGAGGGCAGTCCCACAAGATACGCTGCTGGAAGCGGGACGCTTGATGTTAATGAATTTACGGCTGACCCGGCGTACACTGCTATCACGGACGCGTTCCACGCCAGAATAAATATTGCCCCGGCACCCATAATCACCGAGAAAAGAAACGTAAGAACCATCACCTGCGTGTTGTTCAGGAATATCCTGAGGAAATCTGTTTCCGGGCTGCTTGCAAGGCCCCTGAGCACGCTTGACTGCAAGGAAAACGCATCGTGGAACGGCAGGAAGATGAAAACGAAGCTTGTTGCGATCACTATGCCAAGGAAAAACGCGGTGAAGATCGAGATTATGCTTTTATGCCGCGTGAATATGTTGCCGCCGGATTTTCTTTCCGCATAAATATCCTCCTTCGCCTCTTCCTGCTCAAAGCGCCCCTGGAAAAATGGTATAAAGAGTATCGTAATTAGTGCAATTGAAAGTATTGATGCCTGCTGCGGGAATACCTGGACGGCGAGGAAAACTGAAACCAGCGTATAAACAAAGGACAATAAGAGGATGTGGGAGAATTTTTCTGCCTTGCGCGGGTCGAGTATAATCTCAAGGACCATGATAAAACAATGTTTCCCGCTTTATATAAAAAGAATCCACAATGTTAGAAGAGGGTAGAATTCTTTGTATCTGAGAATATCAGCAAATATTCTCCATATAAACAACTGTATAAGATACAAATTTGCTGAATTGATTTAAAAACTTTCCTTTAGTTTTGTTAACATGCACGTTGGAATTACAGGCTATGGTGCTTACATACCGTACTACCGGATCAAGGCTGAAGAGATAGCGCGCGTATGGGGGCAGGATGCGGACGTCATTAAGAAAAGCCTGATGGTATTTGAAAAAAGCGTTCCTGATTCTGACGAGGACACGATAACAATAAGCGTCGAAGCTGGAAAGAACGCAATTGCGCGTGCTGGTATAGAACCGTCAAAAATTGGTGCGGTTTTTGTGGGATCAGAAAGCCACCCGTATGCTGTAAAACCTTCCGGCACGGTGGTTGCAGAAGCCTTGGGCATAACGCCGGAGGTTATGATAGCTGACCTCGAATTTGCATGCAAGGCCGGCACTGCTGCAATGCAAATTTGCGCTGCCTTGGTGAAGGCAAAAGAAATAGAATATGGCTTGGCTATAGGCGCCGATACCTCGCAGAGCAGGCCCGGGGACGTGTTAGAGTACACCGCTTCTGCCGGAGGCGCTGGTTTTGTAATCGGCACAGATCCTTTGGCGATAACGGAAGGCACTTATTCTTTTGCTACTGATACGCCTGATTTCTGGCGCAGGGAAGGGGAAAAATATCCGCAGCACGGCGGCAGGTTTACAGGAAAACCCGCCTATTTTCATCACATTGTCAGCGCTGCAAAAGGCCTGATGAAAAAGCTCGGCCTTGAAAAAAAGGATTTCGATCATGTTGTTTTTCATATGCCCAACGGAAAATTCCCCCGCGAAGCATGCAGGGCTTTAGGCTTCGAAGAAAAACTGCTGCTGCCAAGTTTGGTTGTGGAGCGGATCGGGAACACATATTCAGGTTCCAGCCCCCTAGGGCTTAGTGCTGTGCTTGATATAGCAAAGCCTGGCGAGAGGATATTAATGACATCTTTCGGCTCCGGGGCGGGCGCCGATTCATTTTCATTCCTTGTTACAGACAAGATAGAGGAGAGGCGGGACAAAGCGCTGAAAACTGCCGACTATATCAGCAGAAAAACGTACGTGGACTATGCGCTGTATGCAAAGATGCGGGGAAAGTTGGTGATGTGATGATAATGGATGTTACGGAAGCTGGTTTGTATTGGCGTGATGTGTACCGTCGAAGGGCATTAGAAATTTTGTTTTTGCAGGAAGAAACCAGACGCAATTATCCTGACGCAGAAAACAAAATTGATTTCGGCATAACATCTCACGTCTTGGCTGTTGCCTTTTGGCCAAAATTAGAGATTCCGGACAACCAAAGAAACGCACAATACACACTAGACACGCTTGAACGGAATGGTCTGCTACAGAACGGTTCTGATCGTTATAGACTTACGAGCAGGGGACTTAGGGTTTGCCGGCGCCTTTTTGGCGAGTTTGAAACTTACGGTGATTTGCTGGAAGGCGCCAGGTGTTATTTTGATGTTCTTTGTGCCGAAAGGAAGGGTGGCGGGTGGCGGTTGCTATGAGAAACGTTGCTGTTGTTGGGGCTGGTATGACGAAGTTTGGCGAGATGTGGGGCCAGTCTTTGAGGGATCTTGCCTTGGAAGCGAGCCTTGCTGCGGTTAATGATGCCGCCGTACACGCACGGGATCTGGAAGCTGTCTATGTAGGTAACATGTCCGGAGGGGGCTTCGCATCGCAGGAGCATGTGGGCGCTTTGCTTGCGGATCGTTTGGGCTTGCAGGTTCCTGCAGTGAGGCTCGAGGCTGCCTGTGCTTCTGGTTCCGTCGCTTTCCGCAACGCCTATCTGGCTGTTGCTTCTGGCAGGTATGATTTGGTGCTCGTCAATGGCGTTGAGAAGATGACAGATATTAAAACGGATGAAGCGAGCAGCGTCTTGATGTCGGCGGGCGACGATGAGTGGGAATCATCAATAGGCCTGACGTTCGCGGGCCAATACGCGCTGCTGGCACGGGCGCACATGAATAAATTTGGCACGACGCGCGAACAGCTGGCTGCGGTATCTGTGACGAATCACAAGAACGCCGTGGGCAACAAGCATGCACAATTTCCTTTTCCTGTTACGCTGGATGCTGTCATGCGCGCGCCGCTTGTTGCTGATCCGTTAAGGCTATTAGACTGCTCGCCCATAACCGACGGTTCTGCGGCTGTTATAATCGCATCGGAAAATATAGCGAAAAGGTTTGCCTCGCCTGTATGGATACTTGCATCAGAACAGGGCGCCGACACAATTGCCCTGCACGACAGGACGTCGCTCACGGAAATGCAGTCTGCGAAGGTTGCGGGCAAGAGGGCGTTTGAAACGGCGGGGCTGGCGCAAAAAGACATTGATGTTGCGGAGCTGCATGACTGCTTTTCGATTAATGAGATCATGAATCTGGAGGATTTGGGCTTTTGCAAGAAAGGCGAGGGCGGCGCGTTTGTAGAGCAGGGTCATGTTGGGATTGACGGCGATCTGCCTGTAAACACGGCCGGCGGATTGAAGGCAATAGGCCATCCTGTCGGAGCAACAGGCGTCAGGCAGATCACGGACATTGTCAGACAGCTGCGGGGCAAGGCAGCGAACCAGGTAAAGGGGGCAAAAACAGGGCTATCGCTCAATATCGGCGGGGCTGGCGCCACAGCCGTTGTTAATATTTTATCAAGTGAGATGGTATGATGTTTGTAGAGGGAAAGAGGTTAGAAGGAGATCTGCAAAGAACGAAGTTCTTCTTGCAGAAACCAAAGGTTTCTGAAGACTCAGGAAAGCTCTGCTTTCCTCGAGTTGAGACCTCAGAGAACTTTCAGTTCTCTGCAGAAAACCGTAGGTTGTTCTCCTCTGTGAACATACTTTCAGCGGAGCAGGAGTAACATCTATATGGTATCCAAACACTGGCGGCTTCATAAACAAAAGTACGTGCTTGCAGGCAGTAAGTGTAGGGGTTGCGGGACGCTCTTTTTTCCGGCCAGGCAGTATTGTGCTGGTTGTGAGGGCACCAACGTCGAGGATTATGGGTTTTCCGGGCACGGTGTAATAGAAACTTACACTACAATACATATTGCGCCTGCTGGTTTCAACGCACCCTACGTTGTGGCAATTATTAGGCTGAACGAGGGCGTTTCAATTGTTTCTCAAATAGTCGCACAGGGGGACAAGGCCGAAATAGGCAAAAATGTCAAGGCTGTCTTTAGAAAGATATCGGACGACAGATCAGATGTGATAAAATACGGGTTTAAGTTCGAGGTTGTTTAGTTTTGTAGTATATTTATGAAAATGTTCATGAAAGCAATTAAAATATACGACAGACACGGCTGTTTCCTATGGAAATTAATTGCATACGCGAAAAATTAACATTAATTATAACAGTGTTAACAACAACAAACACCCCATAGTTCCAAAGGAAATATAGGGGTGTTTTGGTTTTTAAGAAGTATATTTGTAGAAACCTACTTTTCCGATAGAGATATGTTTATATTCTACTGGAAACAAAGGTAGTTTACTTCTAGGGTGTGTGGTGGATGAGTAAGTTGCTTAATCGTGTTGTTGCTCCGGAAAATATTTTTGCAGGCTATATAGAAAAGGAATCGGTGTTCAAAGACAAGCGCGTATTAACGGCGGCTTTCATACCAGAAAAGATCCCACACAGAGAAAACGAGATAAAACAGCTCACAAACATCCTTGCGCCTGTTCTAAAAGGCTACACGACAAATAACGCCTTCATTTACGGCACAGTAGGAACCGGTAAAACAATATGCTGCAGATATGTGCTTTCGCAGCTCGAGGAAGCAGCGATAGCGCAGTCGAAGGCCGTTAAGGCACTATACCTGAACTGCAAGATGAAACGGGTTGCAGACACAGAATACAGGCTTGTGGCGCAGCTGCTTAAAGGTCTTGGTGTAAGCGTGCCCGATACAGGGCTGCCAACAGACGTGCTTTATCACAAACTCTTTGAAAAAATAGACGAGAAACGGCAGCACATCATAATCGCACTGGACGAAATAGATTCGCTGGTCAGAAAAACAGGAGACGGGTTCCTTTACAGCCTTACACGCATGAACAGCGAACTGAAGAACGCAAGCATAACCACCATTGGCATAACAAACGACGTCTTGTTCTTGGAAGGGCTTGATGTCCGCGTCAGGTCTTCTTTGAGCGAAGAGGAGCTCGTGTTCAAGCCGTACGACGCCGTACAGCTGCAGGACGTACTACAGGAAAGAGTCTTCGAGGGCTTCCGCGAAGACGTGGTTGGTCCAGAAGTCGTAAGCCTCTGCGCAGCCATAGCGGCCCAGGAACACGGCGACGCAAGAAGAGCACTGGATCTTCTAAGAATAGCAGGAGAAACAGCCGAAAGAAACAACGACAACAAAGTAACCGACTTCCATGTAAATGAGGCGCAGGACAAAATTGATGTAGAAAGAACCGTCGAGGTTATAAAAGGCCAGCCAAAACAGTCGCAGGCCGTTCTAATAACAATAATAAAACTCATAGAAGCGCAGAAAAAACAAGGCAGGTGGAGCGACAAAAGACTGCTCACAGGCAGCGTATACGAGTCTTACAGGGAGACGTGCGGGAGAAACAACTTAAAACCGCTCACACAAAGAAGGGTCGGCGACCTGATCAGCGAACTTGACATGCTGGGCATCATTTCTACCAGGGTCATCTCAAAAGGCAGATATGGAAGAACACGGGAAATATCGCTCGCGCTTAACGAAACGATAGCCCACAAAGCCGAGAGAACACTGGCAGATAAGTTCTATTAGGCTCGTGATCACATGGAAGATATTGTAACAAGGCTTTTCAAAAAAGGCAAGCTCGTTACTCCCGAAGCCCTTGACTACATAAACTCCAAGAAACTGGAAGAGGTGCTTCTTAGCGAGATTACGGAAACAATAATAACAAAGGTGGCAATAGAAAAAGCATCAGACATACGGATACTGAAAAACATTACAAGCAAGAAAAAGGAACTCACGGCAGAGGACTTCACAAACTTCTACAACATCAAACTAGAAAAGATAAGAGAAATAATTTTACAGCGCACACAAAAAAACTTTGTATCGGTCAACAAGCTTGACACAACAAGGCAAGAAGTTTATGTGGTGGGTATTGTCAAGGACATTAAGAACAGGGAAAAAACAATAGTGGAATTAGAAGATGTTACAGGCACAGTACAGGTCATACTAGAAAAAACAGCCGAGATCGAACTTGACGATGTAATCGCAGTAAAAGCAGTTAGCGGCGGGAAAGTGCTTTTTGGCCAACAGGTTATTTACCCTGAAATGCCTCTCAGGAAACCCAGCACAGGCCGCGGCAAGGCATGCTTCATATCAGACCTGCATTTGAATGAAACCCCGCCCTCGGCGTTCGAAAAACTGTTGCAGTGGCTCGAGACGCAGCCAATAGACGCAATTTTTGTTGCGGGTGATATCGGCGAAAAAGAAAAATTTGAAGACATGATATCGCAATATTGCGTTGAAAAGACAGTATTTGTAATTCCAGGAGAGCTGGACAAGGAAGAAGAATACCCCCAGACGCCCCTGGAATTTACAAAACGCAACATCATATCATTAAGCAACCCCGCAATGGTAGAATTTGGCGGCATAAATATCCTTATTATCCACAACATGGACATGCAGATGCTGAAAAAAAGGTACCTCGGCGAATCAAAACAAATAATGCACAGCGATCATCTTGTTCTGGATATAGTGCCTGACATTGTTCACTTCGGCCACAGCCATGAACCGCAGGTAACCAACTACAAATCAGTAACCATGGTGAATTCCGGCTCCCTGCTCGGGAAATTTGCCCCGGTCATTATTGACCTTGCTACACGGGAAGCTTTTCAGGACACGTCATGGGACAAGAGTTAGAAAAAACGATTATTGCTAACCGAAATCTAATACATGTTTGTTTTGTTAGCTATAAAACCGTTCCAAACACAGAGATTCCAGTGATTGCAAATGCGCATGCAAATTATCGACGTCGACTATATTTTCAACGGGTCAAAACCCGTCATAAGAATTTTTGGCAAAACCGAAAACGGCAATTCTGTTTGCGTCATGTATGACAAATTTCTCCCCTATTTTTACGCGAAAATAGACACGACAGAAAAATTGAAGAAATTGCAAGACATAAAAGAGATAAAATCCGCCGACCAAACAGAGATGTTCACGCCGCTTGGATACACGACGCAACCAATGGAACTGGTAAAGATAACGGTTCTTAACCCGCAAGACGTCCCGAAAATAAGAGAGCTAATTGAGCAGGAAGGCATGGAAACTTTCGAGTCTGATATAATGTTCAAGTACAGGTTCATGGTTGACCACAAACTAAAAGGAACGCAATGGATAGACGTCAATGCAACAAGGTCGCTAGCAACGACTGTAAAGATCCCGGGATACTACGCCAACTCACTTGAACCGGTTGAAAAAATAGAAAACGCCAGCCTAAAGACGATGGCCGTGGACATCGAGTGCCTCCTAACGGACAGCACAAAACCTATGGATTCGAAGCGCGACCCCATAATCATGATAGCAATGGCGTTCGAGCCGGAATTCAAAGGCAAAAAAACACTGGTGCTGACGGCAAAGCCTACAAAGGAAGCAGACACGTTTGGGTTCCAGGACGAAAAGGAAATGCTTTCAGAATTCTTGAAAATTATCGATGAATACGACCCTGATATTCTGACAGGCTACAATATCAACGGCTTCGACATGCCGTACATGTTTGACAGACTAAAGAAATTTAACCTTCCCAGCACGTTCGGCAGGTGCAAAGACAAAGGAGCGTATACAAGATCTGTCGGGATGCAAGAAAGCAAAGAAACGTCTGTCCCCGGCAGGATTGTGGCGGATTCTTACCAAATAATCAAGCGCGACCCCTGGGTAAAATTCCACAGGTACAACCTGAACACAATAGCACAGAAGCTTCTTCAAGAACAAAAACACGACGTCTCTTTCAAGGAAATGTTTGGATTGTGGAACGGGGGCAGGGACGACCTCAAAAGATTCATTGAATACGCAAGAAAAGACGCCGAGCTCGCGCTCAGACTTCTTACTGAAAAAGGGCTTCTGGACAAATTCTTCGAGCTTTCCAAGATTTCAGGACTCCTGGTGCAAGACTGCCTGGGTGGACAGGCGCCGCGCGTTGAGATGATGCTGTTACATGAATTCAAAACAAAAGGTTTTGTAATGCCATCAAAACCTTCTAAAGCAGAGATGATAAAAAGATCGAAAGAACGAGAGAAAAAAGAACTAAAGGGCGCCACAGTTCTAGAACCTTACAAAGGCCTGCACGCAGACGGGTGTGTTCTTGTTTTGGACTTCAAGTCGCTTTATCCAAGCATCATGCGAACATACAACATATCGCCAGACACATTACTAAAAACAGAGCAAAAACTGGAGCATACCGAATCCCCAACCGGCACGAAATTTGTCGTGCCAGCAGTGCGTGAAGGCATACTCCCGCATCTTCTGCGCAGGCTGCTTGATGCCCGCGCAAACGCGAGAAAAGAGATGAAATCTTCCCAGGGTGAAACCAGGCGCATACTCAATGCAAAGCAACTTGCAATCAAAGACCTGTCAAACAGCGTGTACGGCTATACAGGCTACATAAGAGCCAGGCTTTACATGATCGATGTTGCAAATTCGATAACGGCATACGGAAGAGAAAACCTCGTCAAGACAAAAGGACTTATCGAGGACAGCACCAAGTTCAAGATAATTTATGCAGACACGGACTCGGCATTCATAAAAACGGATTTTACAAATCTTGAAGAAGCAAAAGAAGCCGGAGAAGCCATAGGAAGCTTTGTTACAAAAAACCTCCCCGGGGATTTAGAATTGCAATTTGAAAAGGTTTACAAGAGTTTCCTAATTCTCTCAAAGAAGCGCTACGCCGGATGGTGTTTTGTTCAGGAAAACGGCGAATGGAAGGACATAATAGAAATGAAAGGGATAGAAACGGTCCGCAGAGACTGGTGCACACTTGTTTCAGAGTCTATGGAAGGCATTTTGAAAACAATCCTTAAAGAAGGCGACGTCCACAAGGCAATAGCCTCTATCAAAGATATTGCAGAAAAAATAAAAACAGGCTCAGTGCCGCTGGAAAAACTGACGATTGTAAAAGGAATCACGAAAAGCCCCGAAAATTATGAAGGCATGCTGCCACATATAGAGCTTGCAAAAAAACTCAAGCTCAGAAACCCGCATGAACCGCCAAAAATAGGAGACAGGCTTGGATTTGTTATAATAAAAGGAAACCAGCTGCTTTCAAAACGCGCAGAAGACCCAGATTATGTAATCGCCAACAAGCTTCAGATAGACTCTGATTACTACATACAAAGCCAGCTCTTCCCGCCGCTCGAGAGGATATTTTCTTCAATTGGTATCGAGAAAAGCGAGATATTTGGCGGCGGCAGGCAAATAACTCTCGGAGAAATCATGAAAGGATTTGTGAAAAAACACACAATTGTGGAGCCGGACAGCGGGATAGAAGGCTGGGAAAATTTTGTATGTAAAAAATGCAACAAATCTCACCGGAGAATCCCGCTTCAAGGAATATGTGATTGTGGCGGCGAGATACTCATGAGCTATCACGGTTCTGCCAGCGACAAGGTTTTGCTGAAATGATACGCTCTTAATACCCCCACGACCAAAGTCGTGGGTTTCTTGAGCATGTCATCCAGAAAGCATTGAGTTTCATCTGCTGCCTAATCCTGAATCAAGCAAAGCTTGATTTGGATTCATTAGAAAATCTATGAGATTTTCTATGCACCAAAATAGCTTTGCTGTTTCGAGTGTCTCAACCTTTGCAGAAAAGGCAGCATTTTTCAATGCTTCCTCGGATAAATATATATAGTTCTCAAGTGAAGAATAAATTATGTCAAACAGACACATCAAGATAATAAACGGCAGAAGATATTACTACGAGTCTATCAGAAGAGGCAAGAAAGTTACCAGCAAATATTTAGGCCCCGTTGACGAAAGAAAAAGAAAGCCAAGAAAAGTGAATATTCAGCAAACCGAGGAAACAAAACAAGAGAGCCAGCCAGAGCAGCCACAAGAAGAGCAGGAGTACATCGGATAAACTTTTCTTTTATTCAAATGTAATTACCAAGATTTCATTGGTGGATCATATTCGTATTCATTCTCGCCACAACCGCACCGAGTCTTCATGACAAATCCTTCTTCAACAAGTTCTTTCAAGATTTTCTTTGCCGTCTCTAAATCCTTATCTTGAATTTTCAAGTCGTTTACAATGTTACTGAAATGAATGTCCCATTTATTTTCAAGATAAGATTTCATCTCACCTTTGCTTACGATAAAACCACCTACTAGAAAATTACAATAATTATGAAATAAAATTAAAAATAAAAAAAGTTTTGAAATTCAGATATCTCTTCCTTTTATCGTTGATCTCCTGTTAGCTTTGGCTCTTTCTGCTGCGCGATCAACAAGCTTCACAACTTCTTTGCTTAATGCTTCGGCAGCATCTCCGCCAAGGTTCATTTTCTTTTTCTTAGCGTATTCACGAACCTTACTTTTTACAACCAACATTTCTGCCATTTTTATACCTCCCATAAAAGATTTGACCAGAACCTTTTAAAACTACATCGCATCGTTCTTGATACCTTAACATACCACCTATCTTCAGATGGTGGTATTATGTGGCATGTTAGGTGTAAAAAACACTGCTGTACTATAATGGCATCTTTCATAAATTTCAAGATACCACTGCATTCCTGCAGTGGCTTTTCACATAACCCACAACTTAAGTTGTGGGTTTGTTGAACGATGTGATCCCAACATTGTTTATGTAGTACAAAGTGAAATTCCTGATTTCACTTTGTACAAGGAAGAACGGAGTTCTTCCTTGTATCTACCGACTAAAGCCGGTAGTTTTAAACAATGTTGAGGATAAGAAAATCAAAAACCGGCATAAAACAGGATAGTGGGCAAAATAAGGACGCCCATCATCGCTCCACGCTTGATATTGGCAAGATTGACAAAAACGCCGAAAGCGGCAGTTGTAGCAAGCAGCAGAACACCAAAGAAACCGGTAAACGCAAGCGTCAAAAAAACGATGAAACATATTATTGCAGCACTACATTTTGAATAATTTATCTTTTCCAGCAGGGCGAGACATTTTTTGGCTACCAGTAAGGTCAATACAACAGACAAACCTGTACAAAGAACCGAAACGGCCGCAATAAACAAAACCTCATTGAAACCTATAGTAAAAAGCTGGTCTACAACAACAGCAGCACCGCTCCTGGGTCTGCCGATAAGCCATAAGCTTAGTATAGACAGAAAAATATTTGCAACGGATATAGCCCCAATCGCAACCAAGAAAGACTTCTCGTTCTTGTCCCTGCTCATTACTGCGGCAATCTGGCTTGAACCCACGCCAGGGAGGAAGCCGGCCAACACACCCCCCAAAGAGCCCTTCAAAACAGAACCGCTGAGGGTTTTTTGCGAAACGTATATTTCCTTTTTCGACTGTTTTGGTATTGAAGATTTTTTACTTATTTGCAAAACTAATGTACTGATCCCGAAAAAACCTGAAAGTATTGGAAAAAGAAGCAGTATGTTGTCCATGGGCAAATTAAGACTGGCGAGCCCGACAGCGCCGGAAAAAAGAAACACAAAAACAGCCAAGGCCTTTTTCTTCAAAGTATTTTCCGTCATGACAATTATCAAAGAAACCCCCATCAAAAGGAAATGTATAAACGGCCTTATCAACCCGTACAGAGGCGGAACAGAAAGAAACAAGGCGGGCATCAGGATTACAGTGAAAACACCGGCCCCGAGAGCCCCTATCACAGAAAGTTTTACGGCGTCATATCCGTGGCCGCTCAGCAGCATTTTGTGGCCGGGCAAAACAGACATTTCGTTTCCTGGTTCCGGAGCACCAAGCAATATGGACGGCACGAAAGACATTATTGCGTTCGACACGCTCATAGACACGACAAAAGCAAGCAGAGGCAGTAAAGGGATGCCAAGAAAACCCATGAAAGGTACCAGGAGAACAATCATATTCGGATGTATGCCCGGCAAAATCCCGAAAACAGTACCTGCGCAAAAACCCAAGAAAAGAAAAAGAAGTATTTCCACCAGCATAATTTAACTGATTATTAAAAGTTATATACTGTTGAGTCCAAATATCATACAGGTGTTGACATGTTCGGCAACGATCCCAAAAAAATCCAGCAGATGATGAAAAAGCTCAATCTTAATGTCAGGCAAATAGAAGCCGACACAGTAATTATCAAAGCTAAAGACAAAGAAATAATCATAAACAAACCTGAGATCATGATAGCCGACATGATGGGCAAGGAAGTGTATCAAATAACAGGCGAAGTCTACGAAAAAACACCCGTGGACGAAAGCGACATTTCGCTTGTTATGGAAAAAACAGGGAAAGACAGAAACACGGTTGTGAGGAAACTTGAAGAACTCGACAACGACCTTGCGAAAACGATAAGGGAATTGAAGCAAAATGAAGAAAAATGAAAACAAGTCCAGATTTCATACACTGCTACCTTTCAGCTTGCTTCTTGTAGGAATTGTAATGTTAGTTGAAGCAAGCGCAGTCCTTCTTATTTTACAGCAACTTTCACCCTTCCTTACACAAGATTCAGCAACGCTGGCATGGGGCTACACAATATTGAAACTTCTCGCTGCCATAATTGTAACTGTTTCCAGCGCCGCTATTTTTCTGAAGCACCGCTGACCAGCCGCTCGGCAATAACGCCAAACGCCGGCCGCGTTACCAAGACTCCTACAAGAGTTCCTATTATCGTTGTGAGCGCAAACCCCGTAAGGAAACCGAAACCAGAAAACAGCAGTGGCAGCATGGCCGCAATTATTGTCCCGGCCGCGCCGAAAACCACAAAGAACGCTTTCTTGAGCCTTTCTGAAAGAGTCATTTCCCTCACTTCTTTTCTCAAAACATTATCGATTATCACTATCTGGTCATTGATCCCCAGACCAATGGCAGCAATTAAACCCCCTATTGCAGGCAGATCTATAGTCGAGCCCAATCTAGCCGAAATTCCGACTATGATGAGAATCTCACTCAAAGACACGAGCATCATAGGCAGGACGATCTTTGGTTTCCTGTATCTAGCAAAAACTATCAGAAGCACGCCACCTATTGCAACAAATCCGGCAAGAACGGCGTTCTGCAAAAAATCTGCCCCGAGAGTAGGCGACACGCTGCTGAATTGAACAGTTTCTATTTTTGTGGGCAACGCGCCTGACCGCAGGATTGACTGCAGCTTTGATTTTTCAGCTATCGCTTCACTGAGACTTGGCGCGCCGCCGCTTATTGAAGGGTTTGTAACAGGAACGTCTTTGAAATTTGCAGCCACGTTCAAAGAATCGATGAAATTGTCGTCAAGATAGAAATATATCCTGGACTCTAAATACCGCTCGCCTGTACCGGGATCTATGTGCGTTTTCATGTTTTTCGCAACCCAGAAGAACCTGTTCGCAGCTTCGTTTGTTATCTGAACTTGGAAAAACCATTTGTAAAAATTGCCGACATTTTCCACCCCCGACCGTTGAGGGTCAAAAAACACTATTTTCACGTCGTTGCCTGTAAAAACCGTGGCAGTAAGGTTTATAGTGTCTGAACTTACGCTTTCCAGAGAAAACTGTATACCATCTAACTCAAACGTTTTGTCAACTTTTTTCCCGTCGACAACAAGAGAATCAGCACCGGCCTTTAATGAGTATTTTTTGCCAAGCTCGAGCTGACCTTCTGAAAAGTGCAAAATCAGCGGCATTTTTGCTTCAAATTTCCCCTCGCTTTCTATAAGGTTCCTTAGTTCTGCCTCATCCCCGCCAGCAATACTTATTTCGACAAAACCCGCACCCTGGTAATAAACAGGCCTGAAAACAGTTTCCCGGAGGCCATAGATGTTTATCCGGGTCTGAAGGGTTGATATGATTTGCTGTATAGTATCCGAATCTGATTCCTCCGGTTTCACGGTAGCTGTTATGCCGCCCTTCAAATCCAGGCCGAATTTGACATTTGATGCAGGAGGCCTCTCCACTATTATGCCTAATGTGCCGTTAGCCCGTACAAATTTAGTTCCTTTGTTTGTTTCAAACTTCACCCGGTCAAAAAAAGCTCCCTGAAAGTCTTCAGGCACCGCGTCCTTGTCGTTTATCTTAAGAATTATCTCCCCCTTCACTATCTTATCGACTGCTGGTGAGAAGTCCTGGACAGAAGCGACAACTACGCCCCTTGGGCTCAGGTTGGGTGAGATGAATATTACCGACAGCGCAACAAAAACCAACCACACTATTACTCTTTTATTTTTCAATATGCGTTTCATTTTCTTTCCGTCCAAAGTTTTAGAAAACCTGCATTTGTAAACCATGTAGCCGGCATGTCAACCACAAGGCCTATGATCAGGACACTAGCTATTTCTTGCAGCACAATAGAACCGGAAAAGAAGTAAAGAGCCAGAAGGGCGGCAATTGCAGTAAACGTAAGCGTAAGGCCGGTTTTTACGGCTCTTTTTATGCCTTCAATGCTGTTCTTCTGCCTGTCACCTTTCACCAGTTCTGTAGTGAGAAGTATATCAGTGTCCACCGAATAGCCTATGATTGCAAGAATGGCACCAAGAACAGGCAAAGAAAACTTAATTCCGATAACGTTGATTAGCGCTAATGTAATCATGATATCTGTAACAGCAGCCAGGATAACTGCGGCAGACGGCACGAAAGAGCGGAAAAGCAAAAACACGACAATTGACATGAGGATAAAAGCCATGATAATGGCTATTTGGGCCTGCTGGAAGAAGATTTCGGCAACCGTTGGCCCTACAAATTTAATACTAGGTTCGCCGTCAAAAACAGCCAGGCTTCTCAAATTGTCCAGCACTTCGGTTTCGTTTTTGTCGGGCTGCATTTCTATCGTGAGTGTTTTTTGTGTGCCGGAGCTCAGCCTCACGCTGGCGTAAGGAATAGCCGACCTAATTGTATTCAGATCGGCCTCTTTGACAGGCACCGTTATGATTTTGCCGCCGGCAAGCTCAACGCCGCGCTCAACAAAATAGCCAGTGGAGAAATAATTGTGCGCAAGAATTCCGACAGCTATGATAAGGAAAGCTATCGGCAGCCACATGAGAAATTTCAAATATTTTTCATAAATTTGCCATACCATAAACAACCTTTATAACTTTCCCGTTTATCTTTAAAAACACAAAACGTGGTGAAAAATGTACGACGTGATAATTGTTGGCGGAGGCGTAGGCGGACTCTTCCTTGCAAGCAAACTTGAAGGACTGGATGTTCTTGTCCTGGAGAGAAACAGGAAAATCACACTCCGCGATTCAGGAATCGTTTCGAACCAGTTTAAACAAATTTTCAAAACAGAAAGCATCATCAAAGACAAGATAACTGACATGGAACTCCTTTCTAAAAGCCAGTCGATAAACATACACACCAGAAAACCGTTTGCATACATCCTGAAAAGAGAAGAATTTACAGGTCATTTGAGGGAATTAGCCTCGAAAAAAGCCGCAACATCTTACGAAGCGGTTACGGGCATCAGCCATACAGGCAACGGCGTAATAGTCAAGACAAATTCCGGGGAGTACAGATGTAAGATTATTGTAGGTTCTGACGGATATAATTCCATAGCACGGCAGAGCGCCAAAATAGCAGCGCCAAAATTCGCTATGGGCATCATGGCTATAACTAACAGCAACACGGGAAATAACATAAAAGTTTTCTTCAATAAGCATTATTCTCCAGATTTCTTCTCGTGGATAATACCCCAAAACAAAGAATACGGGATTATATCAGGTACAAGACCAAAAGAATATTTAGACTTCTTCAAGAAAAAAGAAAACCTGGGAAACGGGAAACTGTATTCGTATCCGATTCCAGTCGGCTTCACAAAATCTTTTCACGACAACACGATATTGATCGGCGACTCATGCGGTCAAGTCAAGCCGCTGACAGGCGGCGGGATAATGTTTTCATTGAGGGCGGCACAGCATGCAAGCAGAACAATCACAGAAGCATTTGAAAAGAACCGGTTTGACACAGCCGTGCTTAAAAAATACCAAATAGCCTGGAAAAAAGACTTTGCGTTTGAGATAAGGAAGCAACTCGTATTCAGGAATTTATACCGCTGGTTTTCGAATGCACAAATAGACTCAATGTTCAAGGACTTCAAAAACGCCCTTGAAAAGCTGGATTATTTTGATTATGACAACTTCAGCACAGCTTGGATAAAGATGCCTAAGATACAACTTCTAAAAACAGCCATATCGCAATCAAAAACTTTGCTGCATCCAAAAATTACCTGAATACATGTTTCAGGTCAAATTTCCTGCCGAGATAAATGAAAGACATCAAACCAAGAAACGCCACATACCATATTGACAGGAACCTCGCAAGCAAAAGACCTGAAACTGCAATAGGCCCGCTAACTCCTCGTAAACCCAGAATAAAGAGCAAGGAAACTTCCATAGAGCCTATTCCTCCCGGAAGGAAGCTTATTATACCAACAAGCGTTGCCAATGCTATAAACCCTGCAAAGAGTAATGGATGGAAAGTAATCCCAACAGATTTGAAAGCAGAATAAAAGACAAAACCATCCAAAAGCCAAGCAACGAGAGTCAGGATAAAAGAAGCAAGTATCTTCCGAGTTCCTATTTTTTGTTTATAGAAAGTATCTAAGAAATTTTCATTAATTCTGTTTACGAAAGGGAATTTTCTGAAAAAATGTAGAGTTTTAACAGCAAGTTCTTTAGTTCTGAGCACCAAAACTAAAAAGAACACTAAAAACAAAAACACGCCAAAACTTAAGACACTTAAAAAGAAAAAACTTCCTGAAATACTCAGAAACTGCAGGGCTGAGAATGCAAATACAAGTAAAACAACAATGTCTAGTATCCTTTCCCAAATGATAGATCTAAGACTTTCGGATACATTTTTTCCTGTTTTCAATTTGAGCAAGATAGCCTTTGCTGGTTCAGCAACTTTGCCGGGAGAAAAATTGCTTACAGTAACGCCCAGAAGCTGCACAGGTACGACATCGGTAAACTTTGAACCAGGCAATAAAACCTTCCATTTAGCACATCGTACCAAGATAGCAGCATTTGATAGAACAAACGCAGCAAAGATCATACTTGTGTCGCCAGTTTTAATGACAGAAACAAGCTTTACAGGATCAGCAATATACACGATGGCAATTAGTATGATAACGCTCAAAGCGCATAAAAAAACCTTTAGCATATTTTTAAACATGAAATAAATCATATTCAAGCCTTTAAAAGTTTTGAAGCAGGCAAACTGTCCATTTTTATTCTTTTAGACTAAAGCAACTAAAGGCAGTTCAAATGAGAATAAACGCAATTAAAAACTATTGGCCCGTAATAGCAATATTTTTGATTATCCTGCTGGGTGTATCCGTCAGGGTTATGGACTACAAATGGCCCTATCTCAGAAACATAGACTCCTACAACTTTTACAGCGAAATGGAGAATATCGTTCAGAACAACGGGAAACTCTCGACAACGGACGAGCTAAAGCTGGCGCCGTACGGCTCTGGCAGAGGCGGGAACATCTTTGTATACCTGGGATCTTATTCTTACATGTTTTTCAGAATTTTTGCACCTACAGTCCAGCTCTGGCAATTTTTGATATGGTTTCCGGCTGTTTTAGCTTCGTTGATGGCCATACCGATGTATTTTATAGGAAAAATACTTTACGACAGGAAAGCCGGAGTGCTTGCGGCCTTCTTCATCATTTTTGATATACCGGTTATTACAAGAACCCTGGGAGGAGACCCTGATAACGACGCAATAGTACTTTTAATGCCCCTGATTTTGCTTACGGCATTTTTGATCACCTACAAGCATATACAATCGCATGGTTTCAACAAGAAAGCCGGCATTTACTCGGCAATTACTGGAACATTTTTTGCCGCCTGGATATTCAGCTGGGGCGGCTTCTGGTACATGGCGTGGCTGATGGTCGGCTTTATTGCTCTAGTTACAATAACAAAACTGATTTCTTACAGGAATGTCAAAAAAACTTTCCATGAAATGAGAAAATACTTCATAAGCTTATTAGTAATTTTTTCCGTTGCGTTCCTCATAGTCATGCCGCAGTTTGGCCCGGTAATAATATCAGCCACCATAACAGGACCATTTCAATTCGGCGACATCAAAGCCGAGACCGGCGAGTTCCCGAACGTTTATGTGTCTGTTGCAGAGCTGCAGGCACCATCAGGTCCGCAAGAAATTATACAGAGAACAGGACCGTCATTCTTTGTCATGATACTGTCCCTCGGGTATTTGTTCTATTCTTTTGCAAAAAAAAGGCACCATTCGGATACAATAATTCTTCTTGCAATATGGTTCGTGGGACCATTTATAGCAACGATCGTTGCAGTAAGATTTTCCATACTGTTTTCGGCACCTATAGCCGTAGGATCTGCAATTTTGTTTTCAAAAATAACGCGCCTGATAACGGGCGAAGATGCAAAATTCGAGGATTGATTTTATGATAAAAAGACTCCGATATTCCGAAAAACAAGCAAAAAAATGGTACGATAAAGTATATCTTCACGGAGGCTACAAATCGGCCGATCCCAGATATGACGACAAAATGCTAGATCAACTTGGGGTACCTACAGACATGAACTTGAATCTCCTAGATATAGCTTGCGGAAACGGGTTCCTTCTTCATGCAGCAGAAAAGAGAACCAGAACGTTTGGGATGGATATAAGTGAAAACGCAGTAAAAAATGCAAAATTAAGGGCGAAAAGAACCCTATTTTCTTGCGGATCTGCAGAAAAACTGCCGTTTCCTGACAAATTTTTTGATTTTGTTACGTGCTTGGGCAGCATGGAGCATTTCATTAACGTAGATACGGCTTTAACGGAAATAAAACGCGTCCTGGTTGACGGTGGCAAAGCCAACCTCCACGTGCCGAATTCGCTTTACCTTGTTCATAAGCTTCTCAGGGTTGATACACAAGGACAGCCCAACGAAAGACTTGCAACAGAAGCAGAATGGAGAGAAATAATAGAAAAGCATTTGACTATTGAAAAAGTCCACAAATACAATACCCGGCCGTATCTTGCCTGGATACCAAAGAAATACTGCTGTCATTTCACATTCATTTGCAGGAAGGAGTAATTAACATGAAAGTTGAAAAAAGAAAAATAGCCCTTGTTGTTTTTCTAGCAGTCATAATTGTATATTCAAATGCACTTTACTATAGACCGGCATCTGATATTGCAAAATATTCTGGCACAGTATTGACAGATAATTGGTGGACAGCACTTAACTGGATAAGGAACAATACAGCCGAATGCTCTGTGGTGGCAACATATTGGGACCCTGGACATTTCATAACAGGAATTGCAAAAAGATCGGTGGTGTTTGACGGCGCCACACAGGGTGCAACCATAACTATCGAGGCTGACGGCAAGAATATGACCAGATCAAGAATCCAGGACATAGCCACGACGCTTTTTACAGACAACGAGACGCAGGCAGTTGAACTGCTAAAGGCTTATCGCAAGCCCAACTGCAACGAATTTTATTACATTGCCTCCTCAGACCTGCTAGGCAAAAGCCAGTGGTGGACATATTTCGCTACATGGGATCCTGCGGGCGGCAAGGATTGCCCATTCATAAGCTCTGACAAAGGCTACTGCTATGTATATTCAACGCTAAGCCTGTCTAGAGCAACAC
>JACPDL010000001.1 GCA_016184005.1 Candidatus Aenigmatarchaeota archaeon
AGAAGTTGTGGGGCGGTCACTTCTGGTCTCCCGCATACTTCTTTGATTCCGTCGGTGAGCAGACATATGAGAGACTGGAGAATTACGTACGGAATCAAGGCTCATGAATTCCACCGTATTTATACGGTGGTCAATTTAAATATCATTAAGAGATGAAATTATTAATCATGTGATTAAGAAACATATTTTTCTATCCTTAGATCACTAGGAATATCGTAAGGGTAGCTAAGTGCTTCACCCATTAGATAGACCCTTATACCAGTTCTAAAAATTGCTTTGCTGTAACAATCTTGATTCCTTTGTATTCTTTCAAATCAAGAAGATGTCTATCGCCTGTGACAATATAATCAGCATTGCAAGAAACAGCGCATTCTATGATTTTATCATCGTCCGGATCTTTCTTCACTACGGATAGCTTTACACCAGGGTGTACAACGGTTGCATAATCCATAATAAGGCTTATTTGCCTGTGCACCATTTCATCTGTTTCGTTGAAATCTCTCCTAAGGACTTTATCTAATTCCTGCAAGATGTCAAGGACTACCGTCTGAAGACGGTGGCATGCTGAAATTTATGAATCCTTGAGCAATTCGCATTCCACCTTGAACCACTGTTTGAAAACAGTGGAATGCGAAGTTTCAATTGACGTGAATACTTCGATTTTTCCATCCAGGGCTTTCTCGGCTACTTTATGGCTTGGCCCAAACCAGAAAATAGAAGAAACGAAGATATTCGTATCAAGTACGATCTTGATCATTCTTCACGCCTCGGGACTTGTGAATCCTGGAAACTACGTCTTTCTCGCTGCGGATACCTTTCTGCTTAGCAAATTTAGTACCGAACTTTGTTAATTCATTGAATTCCTTCTTTGGATCCGGAATGGCGATCTTTTTCATTAACACAAGGTCGCCAAGTCTGCTTACCACAAGCCTGCTGCCTTCCTCAATCCCAAGATCGTTTCTTATCTCCTGGGGTATGACAACCTGTCCCTTGGACGTTACTTTTGTTACTTCTGACATGACATCACCTCTCAGTAAGAATGTATTACTTTCCAACTTTATAAGGTTTACGGTAATCGGCTAGCAGGGAACGCGACAAAGAAACTGAAAAGGGCAGGCGACGTTCACCACGGCGCTGTCAGCGCCGGCGCCTTATAAACAGCCCAAACACCGCAATATTTAAATACTTTCCGGCTTTAACTATTAAACAGTGATAATCATGCAGTACAAATCAAGGTGGGCAAGAGGCCTTGTGGCTTCCCTCGGACTGATGGCAGCCGCGCACGCGCCCGCATACGCGCAGGGCGTTGCGGCAAAGGACAGCGGCAAGGACGGGCCCGACGGCAGGCAGTACAGGGTCATCGCAATCCATGCCAACGGCAACGCCAACGGCTCGAAGCCGCTGATCGTCCTCGACAGGCTCGACGACGGCATAAGAATAGAGCCTTTCCTGTCCCCATGGCAGTACACGGAATCCACAGGCTCAGCAGCCGTGGACGCGGCAGGCTTCAAGGGCTACACAGCAGAGAAGATCATGGACAGGGGCAGCGTAATAGGCTACGTGCTGGAGCCGCAGGACAGCCCGGGCGCAGGCAGGATACTCTACTCCTTCGACAACAGCAGGAACGGCAAGGCCGTCATGCGAGTCTCCCAGGAAAGCCTGACCCAAGCCGGAGGAGCAGGTGGGGCTGGGGGAGATGGCGGAGCCGGAGGCGGCGGGGCTGGCGGCGGGTATTAACTTCTCATTCTAACAGCCAGTTGCTATAAATGAATTAGTTATTGATACACTATTCAAATTATTATCTGTGCCACTGAGTGTTTCTATAAAATTTCTAGGTTGACAGTATGTCCAAAATGCGCCTGGGATTATTACATCACCACTCGCAGGAACAGATACTGAAATACTCAAGCAATCGGTTGTTTCTGGGAATCCTCCACATGCTGCCCAATACCTACATTTGCTAGTTAATGTTACACCAACGTTGTTTGTTTCTTGTACTCTAGTTGAATAATAGTATGCTGTAGCACCTTCTGGTGGTGTGATAGGCGACCCGCCACAAACCGCTGAACAGCTTGGTCCGCACGCCAAGCTTGCAAGCAGCACAGCCATCTTCACGCAGGTGTCGCCCGTCTGGGCATAATTCGGCGGGCAGCCGCACACGCTGGCTTTGTCGATCAGCGCGCCGGCCTGGCAGAACTTCGGCTTGGTCAGGCTGCATGCGCCGCTGGCTGTGCCGTCGGGGCATGACGGCGAGCAGGGCGTGCTTGTTTCCGTATAGTATCCTGACGGGCAGGAGGGGCTTAAGGAGCATGAAACTGTCTGGGCGGGCTTCGCGTAGCAGTGGCAGTTCCACTTGTCCGGGATGAAGAAGAAGACCCAGTGGCAGGCGGAGCCTTCAACGCTCTTCACGTTCCCCGCGCCGTATACGGGGTCATACGCATTCTCGCAGTCGTCGTCGCAGCTGGAAACGCACATCGTCTCGATGTACTGCCAGTCATTGCTCCTGCATGTCAGCGCGTTCCATCCGGGGAGCACGCAGTTGTCTCCGCTCGCCGTGTAGCCCGCAGGGCAGCCGCAGGTGCCTGCCCTGCTTACAAGGCCGCCGCCCTCGCAGCGCAGGGGTTTCGTTGCGCTGCACGCGCCCTCAAGCGTGCCGTCCGAGCACACGACCACGCAGCTATCACCACTCACCGCATATCCCGAAGGGCATCCGCATATGCTGGCCCTGTTGACGAGGCTCCCGCTCAGGCAGTACTTGGGCTTCGTTATGCTGCATGAGCCGCTGGCTGTGCCGTCGGGGCATGTTGGCACTATGCAGCTGTCTCCGCTCGCGACGTATCCCGAAGGGCATCCGCACACGCTGGCTTTGTCAACAAGCGCCCCGTCCTGACAGTACTTAGGCTTCGTTGCGCTGCATGAACTGTATGCAGTGCCGTCGTTGCATGTCGGAACCACAGGGGTGCAGCTGTCTCCGTTCACTACATAGCCAAAGGGGCATCCGCATATGCTGGCCCTGTTGACGAGGCTCCCGCTCAGGCAGTACTTCGGCTTCGTCACGCTGCATGCACTGTACGGCGTGCCGTCAGCGCATGTCGGCAGAACGCAGCTGTCTCCGCTCGCGACGTATCCCGAAGGGCATCCGCACACGCTGGCTTTGTCAACAAGCGCGCCGGCATCGCAGTACTTGGGCTTGCTCGTGCTGCAGCTGCTGTACGCAGTCCCGTCAGCGCATGTTCCGGCGACGTTCACCACGGCGCTGTCAACGGCGACGCCTCCCGGCCCTGTGCACGTCAGCGTGTAGGTCTGTGTTGCGGTTATCGGCGGTGTAAGCTCTGATCCTGACAGGCTTTTCGCGCCGGACCACGAACCGGATGCAGAGCAGGAATCCGCGTTTGATGATGTCCACGAAAGCGTTGCCTGCGAGCCGTAGGCAATAGTCGGGCTCTCCATGCCGTTGGCCTTTATGTCGACAACCGGCAGGACGCACGGCCCGCAGTCGGCCGTGCACGTCGAGCAGGTTTCTCCAAGCTCGCATCCGTTGGCTCCGCACGTCGTGCAGGTGGCGTTGGCTATGACGTCACCGGAGCTGCATGTCGGCACCGATGCGCAGATGGTCTGGAAATCCTGCGTGCATGTAGTTTCGAATATTAGAGGAAATGTGGGAACGCATGATATTGTCGTGTAACCCGGCGGGCACGGCGGGCAGGTGAGAATCTGCGTCACGGTTGTCGTTTCCCTGCACGTGAGCCGGGTGGTTGTAGGCAGGCTAGCGATGGCCACAGTGACATTGTCGCTTGCCGTCCCGCCTATTCCTGTGCACGAAAGATAGAACGTTTTTTCCGATGTTACCGGCGGCGTAATCTCCGTGCCAGTGAGCGGCTTCGAGCCGGACCAGCCGCCGGATGCCGTGCATGTGCTTACGTTGGAAGACGTCCACGACAGCTCGACAGACAGGCCCGAGCGTATCACGAGGCTGTCGTTGCCGTCACCCTTCAGGTCCACAGCAGGCAGGGGGCACGTGCCGCAGTCAGCCGCGCAGGTAGCGCATGTTTCGCCGGCCGCAGCCTGGCAGAACATATCACCGCATACTACGGACCGGCAGCTTCCGTCTGCCGCGCAAACCTGCCCCAGCGGGCAGCTGCATGTGGTGCATTTATTGACAAGCGTGCCGGCCTGGCAGAACTTCGGCTTTGCCGCAGAGCACCTGTCATATGCAGTGCCGTCAGCGCACGCCGCCGCCACGCTGCCAAGGTCCGACAGGTAGACCCTGTTGTCGCCGGCCAGCAGATGTGAGACAAGCTCGACGTAGGGACTGGTGAGGCCCGCCATCGGTATGCCGTATCCTGTGAAGTCGACATCCACATAAGGCTTGTTCACGGCCTGGATTACCTTCTCAGACGCCATCAGGGTTCTCGGCGAGTTGTAAAGGTTAACGGTTATAATAAACTGGTAAGGCACAGGCTGATCAAGCGGTATTTTTAGGCTGCCCACGATCTGCGCATGGCCAGTCGCAGCAGCAAGCAGAATAGCGACAATGAAAATTATTTTTTTCATGCTGAAAATAATTATTCCCGCCACCAGATAAAGATTTTTGGCTCATTAGAACCCGTCATTATATTTAATATTATTCTACCGAAGGCCTTATTCCTTCCCAGACCTGGTATCTGTCCGACTGCAGCAGAATAAGATCAAAAGTTACAGTCTTGCTGGTACAGTCATTAATTGTGTAAAAAACATCAACTGCGTAGCCAATCCTGCCTTTTGAAAGCTGGAAGAAATAAATGTAATCATTCAGGTTTTCCGAAAGTTCCTCGCAAGTGTTCCCCGACAACTGGATTGTCCTTTGCAGCCCCTGCTTCAGGTTTGCAAAATGATAGTCTTCGTTATAGCTGGACGTGCCTGCCGTATCAACAGCATTGAAGCTGCGCAGGTTAGAGGAAACGGCAAAGACCGAGAATGCGATGAATATAGCAGATATTGCAAACCATTGCCCTTTCATGAGTTATTATTATTACTTCTCAATATATAATAAATTATATGGAATGGGATTGTATACAATGCGGCAGGTGCTGCAAAAGGTGGAATATCAGCATAGATATGGAAGATATAGAAAATATAAAGAAATGCGGTTACGATGAAAGAGAATTTGTCGACAACAGAAAGGGGCAATTATTCCTAAAGCATCGCGGCCCAAATTGTGTCTTTCTGACCGAAGACAACAGATGCAGAATCCAGTCAGAACACGGCTATGAATTCAAGCCAAAAATATGCAGACAGTTCCCATTCGACAGAAACAATGTAAACACACTTGTCTGTGGAAATGTCATACAAATAGGATTCAAAGAAAAAACACCATTTGTGGATAAAGGCAGGATATTTCAGTATGGAAGCAAAATAATATCACCAGAATTATTGTTGTACGCTATTAGCAAGGCAGACGCAGGGAATTGCGCAAATTCCTGGTATACAATTCTTAAGGGCATAAAGGCATCAAAAAACAGGATTATAGAAGAAAACGATATAGATGTGGCACTAAAGAATCCAAGTAAAATGTCCAGGCTGCAAAACCTCAGGCTGAAAATTATGTTGGCCGGATATTCCCGGTTCTTCTACCCGGAATTGGCACTATTAATTTCAAGAAAATTCAAGATACCGCTAAAATTCGCCTGCGAAAAAACAGACATAAATTTCAAACACATTAAAGGTGTTGGAATTAAAAGCTCCGACAGGCAGAAATTTCTTAATCTGCTGAAAAAGGGTTACGGCATAATTTATAAGCCTGATTATCCCGACCATCTTCTGTTCTGCCTGTTCTTCTTGGATGATTTCTCAAAGCAGACAGCTTACAATAACAAAAAAGACAAGGCGGATATTCTGGATATTCTGAATGCGTTCAGTCTTCTGAATAGCACAATCAGGTTTAGCTGAACTACAATCTTTTCATGTGGGAAAAACGTGGGAACTGCAAATCAAGCCACAGAGACAGCCTGCGCATGCGGAACGCCCTGGATGTAAAGAACGTTCTCTTTCTCTACCAGCTTTTTCCGGACCATGATCGAAATTATGCCTTTCCCTACTGCGTTGATTATGGTCGGCGACTTGATGAGGTCTGATGCCTCCTTCTCGGTGCATTCCTTGCCGCCGTAGAACTCTTTTGTTACAGAAATCTGGATGTCGCCTTCTTCGAATTTTTTGCCTATGATATCTGCATCGCATATTGCAAGCATTTGCTCGGTGCCGGAATTATAAAATTTGTACAAAAAGCGCATTTTATCACTATATTGCCCGCAAGGGCCTCCGGGCCCCGCACGCCTCGCACTTCAGTATTTCAATGCGCTCTGCTTTCTGGACTATTGTATCAGGCTTGGAACATTCATGGCACAAGACAAACTCCTTCACGTACTCGTCTATTTTTTTCCCGACGAGGCTGGAGGGGAATTTTCCCTGCAGATAAAGTTCGTTTCCGCGGATTTCTCCCGGCACCGCAAGCTCTTTGAACATGTATCTTGCAATATGTTTCGGTTCCCGGCGGAGCGCTTTGGCGAGTTCAAAAAGGTTCTTCAGCACCGTTTGCCTGCCTGCAAGTTGTGTGACAGCCTGGGGCACTTCAAACCGTTTTGTTTCTTTGGAAGAGATATTAGATCTCGCCCTTCTCAGCATCTCTAGGTAGTCGTCCATATGGTCACTTTCCGTCAGATTTGCTGAAATCCCTGAGATCGCGGATTCCCAGGTACTTGTCTTTCGCGGATTTTATTGTCCCAGTCACTCCAAGCACGCGAACAACGGCTTTTGTCTCGCCGATTATCTGGATCATCATGAGCGAAGCCCTTGTATATTCCACGAAGTCATGCTGGCATTTAACTACGCCACGCTGCTGTTTATCGTCAAAAAGATTCTTAATGACCCAAATGCGCGCATCAGCAACGCCATTTTCGCCGAGCAGATTCAGCAGCGAGGACCAAAAGGCTGTCATGAAGTCTCCGTACTCAACAGGTTTCTCGGAAATTATTTCAAAAACTACATACCTCTTGTGTGCCCGCATGCTTGGCGGCAAAAGTTTCGGTTCGGCCATAAACAAATCCCTTTCTTTTATGAAAAGAAAGGTCTTTGTAAACCCCAAAGAAAAGATTTACAGGACCTTATCTTCTTTTTTACCATTATATTTTTCAATTATTTTCTTATGCGTCAATTCAAAGGCCTCTTCGGCATCTACATCTAATTGATTTGCTAATCGGAGGATCCCGAAAAGCAAGTCCCCTACACCATCTTCAAATATCTCCTTCCTTTCTTCGAGCATCTTTTTCCTCTCGTTCAAGTTTTTATATCTCAGATACCTGCTCATTTCTATAAGCTCTTCATGAAGATGATCAAACTTATCCATATTGGGCTCATCTTTCCAGTCGTTCTTCTTCGCAAATTCCTTAACGATTTCTTGAGCATCTTTGATTTTCATTTTTTCACTTCAGTTCATTTTTCGTAATAGGCTTGAATAGGAGAGGAGGTTGATACGTGCAGAAAGCTTCGCTTTCTGACGTGCCAGAAAAGCTATGCTTCTCTGAGCAAGGATGTTCTCGACTTATCAATATTTTAATTAGGAGAGGAGGTTGATAAGGATGAGAACCTAGGTTCTCGACTTATTCATCAACTATTGTTACTCCTTCCCATCTTTTGCCTTCGAGCTTTTCCCTGTTTTGCTTGGCTATTCCTTCAGGGACGGCGGAAACAGAATCTATTGCCTTCCCGAGATCCATGCCCAGTATATTCCCCAGTCCAGCCATGTCACGGGGAGACCGCATGTTCCATTTCGTAACAGCGCCCGAGGCTATCACAACGCTTGCATTATAATTCTTGCACAGCATTACATTTTTTTTCATAGCTGCAATTATATGGACGCGCTGCTTCTTGTAGGACTCGAGGACTTCCCGGAAATTCACCTCTATTGCAACGCTGTTTTCAGCTGCAGCTTTTGCGCATATATGGTCAAGCCCGGAATCTTTCCTGCCAAGCTCGGGATGGCAAAGTATATCGACCAGCTGGTTTTCGCATGCGGCGCGGTTGACATCATAATCGCCACCATGAACCATCAGCACTTCCGCGCTATTTCTCACCTTCGTAGCAAGGATATTGAGCTCTTCCGGATTTTTCGGTTTAAGCATAACCGCATTAACAATGTCCATGCTTGCATCAGCTGTTTCCAGATCTTTCTTTGGCAAACGCGTGCCGTCGTAATAACGAACCATGCCTATTCCATTAAGACCCAGCTTGGTTGCGAAGTCTATCGTCTCTTCGGGCGTTGATTCGCCTATGGATAGTGTTGTATGCACGTGCAGGTCGTAAAATGCCATGATAACCAATAAAATTTTGAGATGAAAGCTTAAAAGAGCCTTTTCTTTTAAGAAAAGAAAACCCTCGGGAAATCTGCAAAGAGCAAAGCTCTTTGGGATGCCAGAGAAGCTTTGCTTCTCTGAGCAAGAAAAACGATTACAACCCTCTGCTTTTTTTCCCGGCGCTGGTAAGTCCTCTAAAGGCACGCCGCCTGTGTGCAAGAACCCAGTTTATTGACCTGTCCTTTGCAACTGCAGGATGATGCGGATCAACAAGGATGACCTCAAAATAATGATTCTGCCCATCACGGCCAACGGAATAAGAATTAATGACCTCAAGGTTCGGAAACTTTCGTGCGGCCCGCTTTTCTGCAATTGCCTGCTTGCTTTGCGCCGTGGTAAAGAAGCGGCCGTAGCTTCGCGGTTTTCTTCCTTTCCAGATTTTCGGCCTCTTCCTGCCGCCTTTTTTTATGCGTGTGCGAACAATAACAAAGCCCTGCTTGGATTTGTAACCTAAACCGTGTGCCCTGTCAAGCCGCGTAGGCTTCTCAAGCCTTTCAACAACGTCCTGCTTCCTCCAAAGCCGCGCCCTCTCCTTGTATATCGCTTTCGGTTTTTTCCACGCTTGGCGTATATGCTTATAGACTCCCATAAAAATCACATAATAAATCGGAACCCATAATATTAAATTCAATTAATCGGTTCCGATACGAAGCGGAATCGAAGATTCCGCTTGTACACAAAAACCAATGTTTTTGTTGTACCTCCGAATATTAGAACCCATCATGTTATATTTAATTTAACCGGTTCCAATACGAAGCGGAATCGAAGATTCCATGTGCACGCACAAATCTTTGACTTGTACTGTACTTCCGAAGATTTCCAATATTTCCAGCAGAAGCATTCTCATATTGTAAAGCTTATAAAGTTAAGCATGAATAAAATCTATTCAACAGATTGAGGTATGACTTATGGTACATGCTGGGGTAAAACTTGTAATTGGTTTATTGATACTATTTGCCGGTATATACTGGTATGCGGCTGATTTTCTGAGGCTGCCAGGATTTTCAGTGCTCGGCACAGAAGCATGGATGGCACTCAAAACAGTATTCATCGGCGTCTTCGGCCTGTTTCTTATTTTCGTTGGAGCAATAGTTGCCTGGATTGAATATGAAGACCTGAAATGGGAACGCAGGGAAAAATCTGAGAAGAAGAGGAAATAAACCTTTGACGGAGGATTCTGAATGGTAACGTTTGAAACATTAAAATCTGAGGAAATAAAGTTCGGGAACAACAATTTTCTGGAAATAGCAAGGAAAAAGGCAATTTCTGACGACGGAGAGAACGAGTTTATTTCTATAAGCCGGGGCTTCATAACACCGAACGGCGAAAAACGCTACAGGAAAAACTTTACATTGCCATTAAATTCTGAAGTCATTGATTTTGTTGTAGAGAACCTGAAGAAAGTATAAACCAGCATCAGAACCCATAATATTAAATTCAATTAATCGGTTCCGATACCTCCGAATAATTCCTGATCTTTTTTCAGCTACCATTCGCCAAGATATCTTATTATTTCTGTCTGCAGTTGCGCAGCCCTTTCCCAGAGGGTGTCATCTTTATTCCCCTGCTGCCTGATTTCATCGTGTACCGCAGGGCAGGAAATAACGCGGAAAAGGTCAAGCTCGTTGGACGGGTATGTGGTTCTCCCTTCATCGGAAAGAAAGCGGGGATCGTCCATTATCCTTGTGTACGCTGTTCTGATCCTTTTGTACTCCATTTCTGCCTCTTCCGGCGTTAGCATTGGATCGAAAGAGAGTTTCATCTTCCACCTTAATAATTCATGTTAACAAAATTTATAAGGTTCACTTCTTTTTCCTTCTCATCTGCCTGTCCATCTTATCCACCTTTTTGCTCATCCTCTTTATAAGTTTTAGCGTTTCTGCCTGTTTCTTGGATATTTTTGCAGCGTCCTTCTTCTGCTTGTCTATCGCTTTCTGGACTTTCTTGACCCTGCCGTCGACCTGATCGATGTCATCATACAGCACGTCTCTTAGGTTTTGCAAATCACCAACTTTCCTCATTGTTACATTCAGTATGTCATCTGTTTTTTTGTCAACTTCTTCTGCAGTCTCCTTGAGCTTTATCGAACTGGTTTCAAGCAGTTGGATGTTTTTTTCCATCATTTCTTTGGAGACGCCTATGTCAGAAAGCATTATGCTCAGGTACTGGTTCCTTTCAAACACATCGTTTCTCAGGTCCCTCAGGTTATCCTGCAATGTTCCAAGCAGAACTGCGCTCTGTTCTATAGCAGCCCGTGAGGCGCCATAGCTTTCAACCATATTGCCCAAGCCTGCAGATTTCTCTTCCAGCAGCGGTGCCAGCTGTGACAGCGTTTCCATGGCTGAGGCAAGCGTCATGTTCCTCTTCTCTATATCTTCAACGCTTTCCTTGAGCCTTATCGAAGATGATTCGAGGCGGCTTGCACTTATGTCTGTCATGTCGCGCGAGAGAGCAATCTCGGAAATAAGCAATTTCATATCATCGTTCTTTTGCAGGACATCAGAGGCGATCCTGTCGAGCTTTTCCTGCAAAGAAGCGAGTGAAGAGGAGCTTTTCCGGATATTCTCGTCGGCTTCTGCAATGCCTTCAGCAGCCGCGCCGAAATTTTTTGTGCGCTCTTCCATCATTTCTGCCAGTGAAGAGATGTCCTTTGCCATAGCAAGCATTATTTCATTTCTCTGCTCAGTAACCTTGGACACGTAGTTTATCCGCGGCATGAGTTCCTTTAGCTCGGTTTCGGTTTCCCTGAATGCAGAGGTTGCGTAATCAATTTCTGTTGTTTTCGCCCTGAAATTGTTAAGAGCGCCTTCAAGGCGGGAAATAGTAAGTGCCATGTCCTCTGAATGATTCTCAGCTTCCTTGAGCCTGTTTTCAAGAGCAGGCATGGAATCCAGCTTTTCCAGCCGCTGGTTCTGGAGCTCAAGTACATTCTTGATGTCTACAAGGCTGTCCCTGACCGCACTAAGCATATCAAGCGTTGGCGAAGCCTCAGAAACCTTATCCTCAGAAAGCACTTTCTGAGATGTCAAAGAATCCAGGATTCTTTGGGCATCCAGGAGCACGCGCACATATTCCTCCTCAACAGCTGTGATGTCAGAAGGCAGTTCTTCAGTCAAGCGCGGCCTTGTCGGCAATTCTTCCATAAAGGTGATTCAGTTGCAATTATTTTAAACCTTTCAGCGATAAAATAAGAAGCACAGAACCATTACAATTGCATAGCGAACGGATATAAAACTTTTCACCCATAAATAAGAATAGAGCGCCCATGTTTTCTCCAAAAATCTACGAGTCCTGGAAGGATATACAGAGGCAGAAATATGAGAGCATTCTCAACATCCTGGGAAAGGATTTCCTGAAAGGGCTCTTTTCCGGGAAGCGCGTACTTGATCTTGGAATAGGATTCGGATATTTCGAGGGTTTTCTGGAAGAGAATAAAATAAAAGCAAGAATTATAGGGCTTGACAGGGACCAGGAAGCAGCCCAGAAATGCAAAGTACCCCTGATCATCGGCAACGCAAACAGGCTTCCATTCAAGAACGAGGCATTCGACATACTCTTATCCATTGATTCATTCCACTCAATAAAAAGCGGAGATTTCTCAAGGGTCGTGAAAAAGAAAGGTTTCGCACTGATAACAATGTTCTTCAACGACTATACTTACGAAAAGACACGCCAAGACCTGGAAGACAAGCTCGTGGGATTTGAGATTGTTTGCGCCTTTGAAATTCGCGGCAAGGAGAGCGAGTACGTGGTTTTAGCAAGGAAAAGGTAGTTTCACTTAATTTCTTTTTCCAAGGTTTTTCTTCAAGCGACTAGACGCACAAAGTGCGTCATTTCCTTCGAGAAAAAGCTTTTTACATTCTTTCCAGGGGCTTCATGCCCAGGAGCCCCAGGCCCGTTCTCAGGACAATTGCCACGCACGAAACAAGGACGAGCAGTTCTTCTTCCCTCTCGGTACCGACAACACGCTTTGCATGATAGAATTCATTGAAAAGCGTCGCCAATTCGAACAGGTATTTTGCAAGATAGTTCGGCTTCATTTCATGGGCGCTTTTCTTGATGATCCACGGAAACCCTGAAATCTTCTTGATTATTGATATTTCATCGTTCTCAAAAATAATTTTCTTTGACGGCTTTTTCCTGCTTTTCTGCAGTATTGATCTGGCCCTTGCATATGTGTACTGCAGATAAGGACCTGTGTCGCCCTCGAAACTTATCGCCTGGGTTGCATCAAAAAGTATGTCCTTAACAGGCTCAATCTTCAGCATGTAATATTTTGCAGCTGCAACTGCTATGGCTTCTGCAATATCGGATTTTGCCTTTTCATTATACTTTTGTTTGTTGAGATATTGCTCAAGCACTTCTTTTTTCAGCTCATCAAGAAGCCACTCGCCTTCAATTACTTTGCCCAGGCGTGATGACATCTTTCCTTCCTTAAGGCTGACCCAGCCGTAAACAAGATGGAACTGCTTGCCGCCAAATTTTTTAGGGTTAAGCTGTTCCTGCACTTTCAAGGTCCCCGCAAAGAAACTGGCCTGCTCGGGGCCTGCGACATGCACGCATTTGTCTATCTTTCCAAATTCTGAAAACTCCAGTTCTGCAAGCGCAAGTTCCTTCGCTTCGTAAGTGGGAAAACCCAGCTGGTTCACGAAAACCCTTTTGTCCAGGCCATGTTTTTCGCCGTCAAAAATCAGGGCGCCTTCGCTTTTTGTCAAGACTCCTTTCTTCAAAGCCTGTTTTGCTATTTTAAGCCCCGGCGCAGCAACTTCAGATTCGAAATACAGCCTGTCAAAGCTTGTATAGAGGCGTTTGTATATCCTGTCGAAATATTCAAGGCTCCATTTCCTTGTTTCTTTCCACAATTTCATTATCTTCGGGTCTTTTTCGTAGAGTTTTTTGTTTATTTCAATAATCTCTTTTCTGGCGTTCTCGTCTTCTTCGTAAAGGCTGCTGCCTCTTGCATAAGCTCCTCCAAGAAATCTGATCTTCTCATCCAGCGACGAGAACTTTTTCATGCCCTTCAGCCTGATTCCATAAAGGCATTTTGCAATATGCAGCCCCACGTCGCCCTGATAGTTGGCGCGTATAACCCTGCTCCCTGAGAATTCCAGTATCCTCGAGAGCGTTTCGCCTACAGTAATATTTCTAAGGTGGCCGATATGAAACAGCTTGTGGGTGTTTGGATGGGCGAATTCAACTATAATCTTTTCTTTGGCTTTTCCCCGGCCGTAGTTTTCCTTATTCTTCAGAATATCCCTGACAATTTCATTTCCAATCGCGTTCCAGTCCGCATAGAAATTGACGTATGGCCCCGACGCCTGCACAGATTTTACCAGCCTGGATCCATGCATTTTAGAAGAGATTTCTTTTGCAATGTCAGACGCAATCTTTACTGGATCCTTGTGCAAGGTTTTTGCCAGAGGAAAGCACGGCAAAGCAATGTCTGCTTCCTGATTTCTTGGGACTTCCAGATGCACTGCACGAGTCCCGCACAGCTTCTCGACCTGCATGCGGAATTTGTTGAACATAAAACTCTAGTGCCGAGGGTCTTTTTAAGCATTGGCACTAAAATCCTTTCATGTATTGCAAGCTTATGACGCAGCCTTAAGGCATCTGCAGCATCATTAGCTATCTCTTTTTCCAGGTTTTGTCATGAATCTAAAAAAAGCTAGAAAAAATATATTGAAAAAATCCGGCAGGATGGAAGGTTTACATATCAAAGGATATGATTTCTCTAAAAACTTCAACATGGAGCAATTCCTTAATTCTTACAGAACTACAGGCTTCCAGGCAACGCAGCTGCGGCTGGCAATAGACATCATCAAGGAAATGAAAAAGGAAAAAGCAACGATATTCCTAGGATATACGTCAAATATGGTATCTTCCGGGCTTCGGGAGATAATAGCTTATTTGGCAAGGAAAAAGCTTGTTGATGTTCTTGTCACCACAGCCGGCGGCGTGGAGGAAGACGTGATAAAAACCTTGAAGCCGTTCTTGCTCGGCAGCTTTCACGCAGATGATAGGCAACTGCGCAGCCAAGGTGTAAATCGTATAGGCAACATCTTTGTGCCAAATGACAGATACATCGCATTCGAGAAACTAATGATGCCATTTTTTGAGAGACTCTACAAAAATCAGTCAAGCGGTCAAATTATTTCATCTTCTGAATTCACATGCGAACTTGGAAAGGAAGTACATGATGAAAACAGCATACTATACTGGGCTGCAAGAAATGAAATCCCCGTTTTTTGCCCGGCCCTGACTGACGGAAGCATAGGCGACATGCTTTACTTCTTCATGAATTCGCACCCGGATTTCAAGCTGGACATAGCTTCAGATATCGTCAAAATAACAGAAATCGCGATGAACTCGAAGAAGACAGGCGCCATAATTCTCGGCGGTGGACTGGCAAAGCACCATGTGATGAACGCCAATCTGTTCAGAGGCGGCGCTGACTATGCTGTCTACATTTCCACAGGCAGCGAGTACGACGGATCAATGGCAGGCGCAAGGCCCAGCGAAGCCGTATCATGGGGCAAGAAGAACCTTTCAGGCCGCAGCGTCCACGTCGAAGGCGACGCGACGATTATATTTCCGCTGGTTGTTGCTGGAGTGCTGACAAATATTTAAAGATTACAAGAAAATATTTTATTATGAGAAAGAAAAGGAGAGCAGTCAGAGATTCTTTTGGGAATGTCAGTCATTATACGAATGCAAAAACTATAGGTCTAAGACACTTATTGACAGGAAAAATAGTTAAACGAATAAACAAAAAAGAAGCCGCTAAAAGAGGGATTTATACTAGGACTTATACGATAAATGATACGATTCGGAAAAGAAAGAAGAGAGCCACCAACAATTTATTATAATTTCGTGATCATCTCCCTGCCTTTATCGATATAATGTCGCCGTTTTTGAGTCTGTGGTCAGAAGCGATACTTTTCCTTGTCCTGGCATCTAAAGCCGAGATGAATTTCTTTCCGATGTCTTCATGAACTTTGTATGCAAGATCAAGCGCCGTGGAGCCGTTTCTTAGCAGCAAGGCGTCTGGCAGAACATCACCCTGCTTATTTGAAAGCTTGTGCTCGTTTTCGACCGGGTAGACGACTATCATATCAAGCAAGCCAAAAACAGTCTTGTTTATTGCTTCCTGCACGCCTGTGGAACCAAAAACAGAAAGGACATGTGTTGTAATGAATTCCAGGGCCTTCATCCGCTTTTCGTCTATATTCTGAACAATCTCAAAACTATTCTCTCCGGGCATGTAATTTATAGCGCCTATTTTAGCAGCTTTTCTCAGGGCCAGTTCAGCTTGCGCTGAACACGGGACGATATTGTATTTCTCCTTGAGGCTCTGATAAATTTCATTAGCGCCTTCGATATCTATCTTATTCCCGGCAATCAGCGCAGGTTTGGATTTTTCCATGAGCAATCTCAGGAATCTTCTGAATTCTTCATCAGAAGAATCCGGCTTGAGGTTTACGCCTTTGATCAATTCTTCTATAAGCTGAAAATTCACTTTTAACCCGGATAACTGCTTCTGAACCATTGCTGTAAAATCTGCATGTTTGGTAAAACCGCGCTTTAATACATCAAGCAGCCACAACTCAATTTCTTCCTGAAAAAAAAGTATATCGCTTTCCGGGCTGTGCGTTCCAGGCGGCACCTGATTGCCATTAATGTCTGTCGAGCCGGAAATGTCTACAACATGAATGATTGCATCTGCTTCCATGATGTCGGAAAGAAACTGGTTTCCAAGGCCTTTGCCAAGATGTGCCCCAGGAACAAGTCCTGCTATATCAACAAGTTTGACAGGTATCAGCCTTGTGCTGTCTATGCATTTAGAATTCTGCGGATTGCATTTCACTTTCAGTTCTTTGCAGGGGCAGACTGCTCTGACAAATGTCACGCCACGGTTCGGTTTTATTGTCGTGAACACACGGTTGCTTATTTCTGCATCGACAAGCGTAGATGCGCTGAAGAAGCTTGTTTTCCCGACATTGGTCTTTCCGCAGACTGCTATTTCCATGATTACCATCTTTTTGTAATATTCTTAATAGGGAAAAGAGATTAGAAAGAGAAAAACCGTAGGTTTGTTCTCTTCTTACCATCCAAGAATATCTTTCAATATTTTCCTGTGATCAGCGGCAAGTTTTGCTGGTAGTTTCTCCAACGGGAAGAATCTTGCATCTGTTGCATCGTCCATGCCTTTAATGCCTGCAGGATTTTTTGCCCTGGAGATGAAAACAAGGGAAATGAGATGCCCTCTTGGATCGCGTTTAGGGTTGCCGTAGGCAAAAACATTCTTTTTGTCTTTCAGTGTTATGTTCAGGCCTGTTTCTTCCTTGGCTTCGCGTATTGCTGCCCTGTAAGGTTCCTCGCCGTATTCGATGAAACCGCCAGGAAGTGCCCACATGCCTTTGAACGGCTGTTTTTTTCTTTTTACCAGCGCTATGCTGTTTTCGTGCAGTATAATCACGTCTACTACCGGGAGTGGATTTTTATACATGTAATTTCTATAATCTTCATGGTTTTAAATTTGGGGTTTAATCTATGAAGCTCTGCTCTGTATGCCTTAACAGCGACATCCTTTGCAGCGGGTGCCAGAGAAAAATGGAGAATGGGCTCATAAGCAAAACGGACGTAGAAGTAAGCAGGGCTCTGGAAAAAACTGTCAATGTGAAAACTGATTTTGTGCGTGCAACAGAACACAAAAGCCAGTTAATTATAGTTTGCGAAAAGAAAGATGCCAAGCTGATCATAGGCAGGGGCGGCAAAAACGTCAGGGAGATATCAAAACTTCTCGGAAAAGGCGTTAGAGTTATAGAGAATTCAGGCGAGAAAAAAATGCTAGAGGATATACTCGGCGCTCCTGTTGTTGGAATAAACATAGTTTATCCTGACGAGATCAGGAGAATAAGAATAGACAAGAGATTCAGGAAGCTGAGGGCAGACCCAGTCCTGCTGGAAAAGATAATGGGCAGCAAATATAATATAACATTTGAATAAGTCGAGAACCTAGGTTCTCATCCTTATGCTCAAAGACATCGTAAATGTCTTTGGCATCTCAGAAAGCTTTGCTTTCTGAAGATCAACCTCCTCTCCTATTCAAGAATATTATGATATGCTCTTAATACTCCACGACTAAAGTCGTGGGTTTCTGAGAGCATGTCATCCCAACATTGTTTATGTAATATCTGCTGTCTAATCCTAAATCAAGCAAAGCTTGATTTGGATTTCTCAAAGGATTTTGAAGAAATCCTTTGCAGAAAAGACAGCAGTTTTAAGCAATGTTGCGGATAAAGAACAGAGAAGTCAGAGAACTCTAGTATCTTCTGGGGCCAAGCTTCATTTCCATGTTCTTCAGCCTTTCGTTTATGGTTTCCGTCTGGCTGCGTATCGCCGACAGCTGGGCCTCTATTATGTTCAGCCTGTCCAGAATGTCGTAATTCCTTGATGATTCATCCTTATTTTCATACTGCTTACTTCCAAAGCCTTGATCGATAGTCAGGTCTTTCAGCTTATGCCTTTGGATTATCGGCTCTGAGAAATCAGGTTCCTGAGGCTGGTCGAAAGAAGATCTGGCCGGCAGGGGCTCAACAGGCTCGGGCATCCTTGGCTCATCCAGAGGATTGGGCTCGCCAAGAACATGGGACCTGAAATCGTATACGTCTTCATCGCTTTTCCTGTGCGCAATTTTATCCTTCAGCCTGCCAAATAAACCCATGAATAATCAATGGATTTGCCGGTTTATATCTGTTGGTATCGCAGAATTATAGTGAAACCAGAAAAGATTTTGGACATGAATTTCTGATCTCACATATAGCTCACTGGGAATAATATCCAGATTCTTTACCAGTAGAGCTATAACAATAAAATCATCACGTTCTTCATGCCGGCGCTTCTCCCCTTGTTTCGCGCTCTATCTGCAGCGTGCGCAGCACGCGGTCGCGTATCCTGTGTATATCGTCTTTCGCGAAGTCTATGTATTTCCGCCTCTGGTGATAATAGAACGACCTGTTGTAAAACCACCAGAAACTTCTCTGAATGAAATTCGAGTATTCGTATGTTGTTATGACGGTGCCTTTCAGTTCAAGGTAGAGCCAGCCATGCTTGTCTTTCAGGCTCTGCGCGCCTTGCGCTATTGCCCGTATCGTAGTTCTTGACCAGTTATCGTCTGCGCGCTTGCAGAACCATGCGCCATAAAAGCCCCTTGGATCTTCAGTAGAATCCCAGCGCACGTCTGTCTCAAATGTATCCTTGCCGGTGACTTTCATGGTGTCCCTTATGACACGGGGAAACATTGCAAAAGCAGAAAACGGATTCGGGCCGTTGTATCTTATAATCAGCTTGTCAGTGGGGGCAAGTATGTCGTCAATTATCGAGATTTTCATGCCTGCCCGCCCTCCCTGAGGACTTCCCCGAAATGCTTGACGCTGCTTTCAAAACTTGTGACAAGTTCCTTTGCAAAGTTCAGGTATTCCATTCTTTTTTTGTGATAGAACATGTTGTGCCAGAATCTCCGTGTCATCTCATAAATTATGTTCTGCTGCCACACCGTATCCTGCGGGTACTCTGTTATCAGGCGCGGCCTTATACGCATGTTGACTCTGCCCTCATTATTGACAGAGAAGCCGCTGAAGTCTATTTCAACGGTTATGTACGAAAACGTATCAAGAATCTTGTTGACTTCCCAGCCTACAGAGAATCGTTCGCCGTCTTTAGTCTTTTCCCAGCTGTACTCCTTTTCCTGGACATACGCGTCTGGAACGTTGAAGACGACACGCACCAACTCGTTTATCTTCTTGTAGAATTTATCGGGAGCAGGGCCCGTGTAAGATATGTTTATCTCCTTTACCGGCTCGAAGACATAATCCCATATCAGAAGTTTTGTTCTTGCCCATACCACAGAAATGCACCTTATTGTTATATTTATGCCGGCCTTTATAAATTACCTTCTGCCCGATCTCCTTTTAGTGAAAAGCTTAATTATAAGGAATACAAATAACTAGCATGGTATTCGAGATCATAGCTGCCGCTGTGCTTATAGCATTCGGCCTGCTTTCGATCTATTTCTCCGTGAGCGAAGGCGCAAGCGACGAGAAGATGCTTGCAATCCTTGCCATAGGCACTGCCGCACTGCTGCTTGGGTTATGGATACTTATAACAAAACTGACGCTTATGTTGCTGCTCCGGAAGCTTGGCGGGCTGCTGCTGACGATTGTAGGCGGCTTTTTGGTGTTTGGCTTTCCCGATATCGGCGACTACCAGAGGCCCGGGATGAGCAAGGCCGGCATATTCATAGGCTTGATAATCCTGATAATAGGCTTGTATTATCTATTCTTCTGAAGAAGAGAACAAACCTACGGTTTTTCTCTTTCTAATCTCTTTTCCCTTTTGCCTAATAATGTAAAGCTTAATTAGAGACAGTCACATAAGAAAAATAAACGCGGTGAAACTATGCCAGAGAAAAAGAAGTTCATACTAGAAGATTCTAATTTTGCCAGGGACAGGATAACGAGCGAAATAAAAGAGGGAAAAATAAGGGACTTCAAAAAACAAATAGGCCATGTTATGATACTTCCGCCCTTTGAGGCCTATATAAGACTGGACGCAACGGGCCCGCCCGGTTTCACGTCTGGCATGCTGTATTCACTGTCATTCCAGGTGAGAAAATGGGAATACAACATCGTAAAAGCCGACGAATGGATCGAGGTCAACCCGGTACACGCGCAGTATTACCAGCTTACGCACAGGCAGAAGGAAGAACTGGAAGGAAGGATAAAAAGCGGCCTTGCTTCAACTTCGCAATCTGTCGCAGACCTTGAGCTGCTCATGCACGACGAGAGGAAATACAGGGAGTTCCTGCACTACTTCGGCTATCGCACTTTCAGAGAGATTGCTGAAGAAGCCAAGAAAAAGGATGATGCAGAGTCGCCTGACTATGACTTTATCGATGTAAGCGAAGACCCGCAGAAGGCAAAGAAGCACGCTGATGAGCACTCCCTGAAGGCAGTGTTCATAGACCAGGTGGATGCCCACACAGGCGAGGGCATAGCAATGAGGAACATAGTAGCCAGATGGCCCACGCTCATAACCGATTTCATGAAGATGAGCGACGAAGACATTGATGTCAACAAGGTAATGAAGAAGATGGATGTATCAAAGGCGGAAGCTGTAGTTCTGGTAACCAAAAACAAGCTGTATCAGGAATGGAAGAGGCTCTTCGGCGTGGAGATAAAATCACGGTACAACAGGATAAAGGAACTTGTGAAAAGCAGGAAAAAATCAGTAGAAGAGTACAGGAACTGGCTGAAGCCCACAATTGCAAGGCACAGGATGGTGCAAGAAGGTCTTGCAAGCGAGGGGGGGCGGGCAGGATTAAGCACTGCTTTTATCAAGCATGAAAGCCAGGCACTTGCACTGTCAGAGATTGTAATGTGGATCTGGAAAGACACAGGACCCGCCACTGAATTCTACAAAGGCGGCACAGAGGAGCTGGCAAAACTGATGGCAGGCGTCGAGAGCGGCAAATCAAGACTTTCACCATATGACAACTGGACAAAGAAAAACCTTATATTTCACCCGGAACAGGGGCTTGTGGTAAAATATCCCTGGATCACCGATGAGTGGGTTAAAAAACAGCTGCCGACTTTCTATCCTCCTGTAAACCGGTGGATGTTTCCCCACAAGCCTTATTACGCCTTTTTCATCATAACCATGGAAAGGGCTAATATACGGATGCCTACAGGGGCAGAGCTTGAGGACGGTACATTTGACGTAAATGCAGTATTCCTGAGCCAGAACGCGCTTTTCGTGAAGCTTCTTGAACTCAGGGCGAAGCAGGAAGAGATGAACAGGTATGTTGATGAGCTTATAGGCACAGGCCCCGCGAACGTTGAAGGCAAGGCCCTGAAGTTCGACGATAAAAACTACATTGAGCCTTTCAAAAAATTCTTCGAGTGGTTCAGCCTTGACTTTGCCTTCAGGAAGGGCGGGCCTTATGAAAGGGACTTCGAAGACAGGTACACGAAATATTATGCCCCGGGCGTCATGGACAAATACAGGCAGATAACCGGTTTCATAAAGACCAAGATGGGCCTGGGCGTGGCCTAAGAGGAGAACAAACCTACGGTTTTTCTCCTTCTAACCTCTTTTCCCTCTAACAGAAAATTATATCTACAACCGAGACGAATTAGCTAGCATGGCTTACAAAGTCGGCATTTCTTCAGGATGGTGGAACATAGCCAAGGATCCCAATCTGCTGGGTTTGCCGCTAAAAGCCGGGTCGTTTGGCGCCACTACCGGCGTTCAGTTCAATCAGGTGGATATGGAAACCATAACAGAGTTCGTTGAGCCGGATCTCAAGGACAGGTTCCGTCGCATCGTTGACAAGCTGGGCATTGAAGTCGGGCTGCACGGGGAAATAGGAAATATAGTTGCGCTTGAGTCCGCCGAGCGCCGCATATGGGAGCAGGCGCATGAAAGACTGTGCATTGCATTGAAGTGGGCAGCAGAGCTCAAGATGATTTACATTAACATCCATTTATCACAGAATGTCATCGTCCAGCAGGAAGAACAGAGAATAAAACCATTTGGTTATCAGTATCAGGTTGTCACACCTTATGGTCAAGCCTTCTGGGAACTTGCCGAAAGATCAAAGGCTGTCAAGGACTTTATTCTAAGAAAATTAGATGCCCCACGAAACAGGGTTGCACCAGAAATCCAGTCAGAAGAACCTTTTTCAAAGGCATATTCAGCAGCCCAAGAAAATAGAAACAAGAAAATTAAAGAGAATATTGATAAATGGGTAAAAGAATTTCTCGAATCTCCAGAAGCCCAAAGAATGACACATGATCAAATAGAAAGACAAATAGCCAGAATACAAGCACAAGTTCAGCAAGAAGCTCAGAGAGAATTCACTGATATGGTTAGCAGCGGCGAATTTTTATATAACGCTTGGAAACGATCTCAATTTTCACAATATCTCGTTGACTCAGGTGAAATAGATGCTTACATAGCTGTTGGAAAATATCTACTAGAGAAAAACGATCCATTGTGGATGAACATAGTCGGCAACATGGACCCTGAAACGGCTTACAATGAAAAACCCCTTGAGTTCAACGCCGCTATATCCGCTGCATATCTTGAAGGGCACTTTAAAGTCAAGAATCATTCGAACAAAGATCATCTCCAAGGAATGAACATGGTCGAATGGTGCGAGAAGCACAAGATCAGATTGTGCATGGAAATGCCGCATGCGAATCAAGGACAGGAAGGATTGATGAGATTTTTTCATCCTCTACACTCGCAGTATCTTGTAAGAAAAATTGGATCAGACTATGTCAAGCTTTGTATAGACTTTGAGCAAAGCATGGCGCAAAATATTGACATTGATGACATGCTGAAAAAGATGCCTGGAGATTTCGGCAAACTAATATTCCTTCTCCATTTGGGCGAACCCATACCTTACTTCGGCACGGCGCACATACCGATAACAATCGGCGGGCAGGGACAGGAAATACTTTACAGATGGATATTCGGACTTCGCAAAAAAGGCTACAAGAGCGGTTACGTAATATTTGAGCGCGGAGGCGGGCGCGGAGGCGGAAGGGGCACGAACTACGATGTCTTCGAGGAAAGCGTCAAGGCCATACGCCAGATGGTGAAATATTTAGACCAGGATACAGAACCACAGCTGCTGCCTCCGGAATTCTTCGGCATCGGCTTCGAGAACCCTGACGTGTGGGCAAGGCAGGTGGTTACCATGAAGGAACACGCATGGGATCCGCTGCAGGATGTTTTCATAATACCGGAAGAAAAGCACTTCTTCCTTGGGAGCTCGGCTGTCCAGAAAGGCAAGGCGCAGGAATGGGAAAGACGAAAGTTCAGGTAGGCTTGACGAATTTAAGGTGAATGAAAGCAGGATAACCGTAAGCCATTCCCCATCCTTCTGAAGTCAATTCCTTGGGAAAAGAGATTTCCTTAACTTCTGTTAAACGGAAGCCGGCCCGTATTGGCAAATTAACATATGCTGATACAGGATGGCTATACACTGATGACGTAAAACAGTCTCCGTCTTTGTCGTAATAATCTTCCCTGAACATCTGGCTTTCAAAATAGGAGTATGGCTTATCTTCTAGAGGCCGGTGTTGAACCCAACATCTTTTCCCCGACCGTGACGGGCTTCCGGGCGCAAACAATACTGGATGGGTCACGCCAATAACCAGGGGAGACGAAGGCTTCAGCGTTCTGTAAGCTTCTTCCAGAAATTTCTTTATTTTGCCCTGCGAATTGTGTATCAAGACCCCTACGCAAAGAACCGCATCAAAGAACTGGTCTTCATAATCTGTCGATGTGATATCCTGCAATGAGTATCTAATTCCCAAGGCTTCTTCTTTTACAGCCAGAGCAAGCATTGATTCTTCCCTGTCGCAGCCATAGACCAAAGCACCGTTCTTCGCCAGCAACCTAGCTACATATCCTGTGCCACATCCTACCTCCCAAACAGTCTTGCTTCTTATGTCCCCTAACAGCTCGATAGCGTAAGGCCTGTTGAGCACATCACCTACTACCCTAGGCTGTTGCTTTTGCCAGAACTGCGGGTGGTCTTTATAACCCATATCTTAAGAAAAAGCCTTAACGTTTTTATCCTTATGTATCTAGCTAAATCTCTTCCTCAAAGCAAGCTCCACATTCTTTGGCACAAAGCCGCTGACATTCGCCTTGTTTCTTGCAAGCTCTTTTACAGTGGTTGAGCTGAGATAGAAATATTCCTTGTCTGTAAGGATGAATATGGTTTCTGTTTCAGGCTCAAGCTTCTTGTTTGCAATAGCCATCTGGAACTCATAATCGAAATCGGATACTGCGCGCAGGCCCCGCACAACAAGACTTGTTTTCTTCTTCCTCAGGTAATCCACAAGCAGGCCGGAGAACGGTTCAACTTCCACCCGCATGCCCTTCGTGGCACCTTTTATCATATCTGCGCGCTCCTTTGAAGAAAACAGGCATTCTTTATTCCCGTTTTCGAGCACAGCTATCACAAGTTTGTCGAATATCTTCAGCGCCCGCTCTATCACGTCCAGATGGCCGTTGGTTATCGGGTCGAAGCTTCCCGGATAAACTGCTGTCTTCATAATGATCACTGATTTTACAAATCCTTATAAAATGAACCGGCTATTGCTAAGAGATATTAAAATAAACAGGTAAATTAATAGCATGACAAATCATCTTACCTTCGATAACATAATAGAATTAAACCGAGTTCTTGTAAATCAATTTGGAGATGGCCCTGCCGGAGTTAAGGATGAAGGCACCCTGGATTTTATACTCGACAAGGCATCTATGTCTGAGGATTTTAATAGAGAAGCTGCTGTTCTGCTCTATGAAATAAACACGAAGCATCCTTTCTGGGGTGCCAACAAAAGAACCGCCTTTGAGGCTTCCAAAATCTTTTTATTAGCGAACGGCATTAAATTAAAAGCAGGATTTGAAGAGGCTGTAGAGTTTGTCAATGATATGGCACAGGGTAAGGTAAATTATCAGCAAACCCTAAGATGGCTCAAAGAACATGCGGTGAAATAAATGACTGAGAAAAGATTTCATGAATTGATGAAAAAATCTATCAAGGAAGATGCGAAACTCCTTAAAGCTCTTGCTGGGCAGAAGTAGCTAGCGCTCCCAAGGTTCTTTCTTTTTCTTTCTATTTGTTTCATATAGCGATTCTGATTTGTAAGGCGTCTGCGAAGCGTAAGCGTGCTCGGAAGGCGCGGCGACAAAGGTTAGATTTCTATCGTCTTTGTAAGCCGGCTTTATCAGTTCCGGCCTCCATCCCGAGAAGATCTTCTGGCTTTCTTTTATCTGATCAATCATCTTTAGCATGCTCTCAATAGGGGCAGGCTTTCCGGCGCCGGTAATGAATTTCCAAATGACCTTCCTGGTTTCCAGATCGATTGCATACATGTAAGTGTCCATTGAACCGAAATAAATGACGCCATTCTCTATGACAGGCCTGGAAATAACGACCCCGCCTGTCTGGTATTTCCATGAAAGCTTTCCTTCCAGGGAGAAAGCGTAGAGGTTTCCGTCATACGACCCGAAATAAATATATCCTTCATGAATGAGCGGCTGCGTGTCTATGTTCCCTCCAGTCAGAATTTTCCAGTCTATAGCGCCGGATTCAGCATCCAGGCAGTACAGCTGCCCTGACCAGTCCCCGAAGTATATTTTACCGTCTTTTACGGCAGGATTAGACCAGCTGATTATCCCGTCCATCCTTCTCATCCACTGCAAGCCGCCTGTTTCGCAGTCCAGGACATAGAAGTTTCTTGTGTACGCCCCGAAACAAACGGAAGCAGGGCCAATATAAGCCTTTTTTTCGCCAAACGCGCTCCATATTTCCCGGCCGGCAGAGAATACAGTCGGCGAGTTATCAACCCATTCGCCGACATAAAATTTCCAGACCAGTTCGCCTTTTGTGCTCAGGCAATAGAAATGCCTGTCGTAGCTGCCGAAGTAAAGGCTGTCGTTAGCAAAAGCAGGAGACATGAATATTGCATTGCCTGCCTTATACTTCCAGAGCAAATCGCCTTTCTCAGAAAAGCAGTGCATAAAGCCGTTTGACGATCCTATGTAAAAATTACCCTTGTAAAACTGCCCCGAGATGGCATTCACCATGCCGCCTGTCTGGCATTTCCACGAAAGCTTTCCTGTTTCCGCATTGAGCGCATAGACAAAACCGTCTTGCGAGCCGAAAAAGGCGGTGTTGTTTTCCACAACCACAGAACCGGCTACAATATCGCCTGCCTTGAATTTCCAGACAAGCGAGCCCGTATTCTTGTCCACAGCATACACGTGGGTGTCAAGCGAGCTGAAAATAAGAAGGCTTCCAAGCACGACAGGGGATGACGTGGCCCCGCCGCCCTGCGGCCCCCGCCACATTTCCGGATCGCGCCAAGCCTCAGATCCCCGCGTTTTCTGGACGCCTTCGTCGCCGAGTTTGTACCCTTCGCCTGTCTTCACTTCTTGCCTGTAATCTTCCATAATTTCTCGACCTGCCTTTCCGTTTCCTTTCTTGCTCCCGAGTTGTCAATCACAAAATCAGCATATTTTCTCTTTTTCCTGTCACCCATCTGATGTTTTGTCCTTGCTGCAATTTCCCTTTCGCTGAAGCCTTTTTTAACCAATCTGCCTGTTCGCGTTTTGTTGTTGCAGACGACAAGTACAAGGCAATCTATAACATCAAGGAACTTTGCTTCCACAAGCAACGGGGCGTCAATAATGACTATTTCTTTCCTTGTTTCTTTTATTATCCCCTTGATTTCCCTTTTGAGCGGCGGATGGATGATTTTATTCAGCCTTTCCAGCCTTTTTGCATCGCTGAAGACGATTGCAGCGAGTTTTTTCCTGCCGGCGGTGCCAAATTCCCGCAATATCTTCTTTTTAACGTGTTTGTTTTTCGCCGCGCGCCCTGCAAGCCTGTCAGCGTCTATAACAAGAATATTCCGCTTTTTTAGCATCTTAGCTACTGTTGTTTTTCCGCTGCCGAATGTGCCCGTGATACCTATAATAAGCTTTCGCATAGTATAAATTTTGTACTGTGGATTAAAAGGGTGATTTCGTGGAAAAGAAGAAAATGGACAAGAAAAGAGAGGCATTGAGAAAGAGGCAGCTGGACCTTGCGAACAAATACAAGGACGCTGTCCTGAAGAAGTACAAAAACCTGACCAAGAGCGTCGTGCTTTTCGGCTCCCTTGTGCGCGGAGATTTCCACGAGAAGAGCGACATAGACATACTTGTGGTAATAGACGACACGCTTTCACGGTTCACCCCGGAAATGAAAGACAGGTTTGATGACGAGCTTTACGATATTGCAAAAAGGATCAATGAAAGCATCACAGTGCAGCCGGCATGGACGCTTACCGAGTTCTGGGACATGGCGCGGATCGGCCACCCGCTGCTTTACACAATAGTCCGCGACGGCTGGGCGCTTTATGATACCGGCTTCTTCATTCCGGTAAGAAAACTGCTGGAACTGGGCAAGATACCAACCACACTGGAAGCCGTAGAGAAATTCATGGAAACCGCGCCGCAGAAGATAAACCGCGTGGAAACAGCAAAGATGTACATGGTTGCGGAAGACCTATATTATGCTATGCTGAACAGTTCGCAGGCGGTGCTGATGTACATGGGACAGAACCCGCCTTCACCAAAGCACACGCCCGCCGAGGTTGATGAGCATCTTGTGAAAACCCAGCTGCTTGAAAGAAACTATCTTGAAGACCTGGCTGCTGTGATAGAGTTCAGAAAGAAGACAGAGCACAAGGAGATAAAGGACATATCAGGGGTTGAGCTGGACGAATTCATACAGAAATCAAAGCAGTTCGTCTCCAGGATGGAGCAGTTGCTTCTGCAGCTGCAGAAAAAGAAGAAGGAGACCATAGTGCAGAAAAACTATGAGGTCATGATAAAAGCGGCAGTCGCTGCGTTGAAAAAGATGGAGAAGCTGCCTGATGACCCGAAAGACCTTCCGCAGGCTGTAAAGGCATACCTGATCGACAAAGGCCACGTAGACCCGTACTTCAACGAGGTCTTCGGCAAGGTTGTCATGATGCGCAAGATGCTTGACGAAGACAAGACCGGGGAAATACCACAGAGGGACCTGGAGCTCACCCGCGAATACGTGCGCCGTTTCGTGCGCGACCTTGAGCCTTTACTGGAAGCGAAAACAGGCCCCCAGAAAGGCAAAAAGATGAAAAAGAAGTAGCCAGCGTTGAACCCAGAACCCCATATAGAAAGGCTTTTAAAGTTTTCACTGAACAGTAATTAAAGGTTATAGACATGCACAGCTTTGCTGAAGAGAATTTCATGACAGCGGTCAAAATCGGCGGCAGGCGCTACGAATTTCCGTCTGATCTGGTAATTGGACAGTACGGGTTGACAGAGATGGTCGGTGCCTGTGAAGGTAATTTCAAATACCAGCTTGCTCTAATCAGCGGAGATGGGACGCAAGATATTTTGCCTGTCGGATTAAGAGAAAAGCCAACAGACGCAGAGATATGGAAAACGGTAACTTATGCAAATCGAGACCTTGAAAGAAGGCTGGCCAAATTGCCAAAAGCAAGGAAAGACCTTGTTGCGAGGGGAGCAGAATGAGATTCGACTTTTATGTTCACGGCCTGTGGATCATAGGCGCATTTTTCTTCTTCCTGGCAGCGCTGATTTCAGGCAACATAGAGTTTGTGGAAGGCACTACAGAGGTTAGTTTCGGGCTGGCGATACTTGTTGCGTTTGCCCTGTATCTTGTCGCGGGCATGCTGTGGATTTCTGCAGCAGTCAATGCAAGACAGGAAGAGCATCCGCACAACAAGTGAATTTCATCCGCAGATTGAAAAAGAACTAAAATAAGTTCTCTTTTTGGCTTCTAAAAAACATTTAAATTCTAGAAATCAATATAAATTATGGCAGACAGGACAAGGCTCTCAAGCGACATATCCTTGGCTATATCGTTCCTGAGCGGCATGATATTCTCCAATGCCATCGGCGCAGCGCTGCAGGGCAACTATGTTGTAGCAGTGCTTTCTTTCGGGGCGATAGGCGTCGCGCTGATGATGAAGAAGTTTGTTGACTGGACAGTAAAAGATTGAATCAGAACCCAATCATATTACATTTAATTTAATCGGTTCCGATGCCTCCGATAAAATATTTATCCGCAACATTGTTTAAAACTACCGACTTTAGTCGGTAGATACTACATAAACAATGTTGGGATCACATCGTTCAACAAACCCACAACTTTAGTTGTGGGTTATATCAAGAACGATATGATTTAGGTAGCTGCTTTTGCCTTCTTTTGCTGCTGGATCTCTGTCTTGCGAATTTCTATGTTTCCTGTAGGGTATATCTTGCTGCAGTCGCGGCGAATGTCTTTTTGCAGGTCTCCTTTCAGTATCATGCTTATGAAGTCTTCCGAATTGCTTTCTTTCGCTGCTTGGTCGATAATACCCTTCACTAAGTGCCTGGCGTCCTCCTTGATTGACGTGTTAACGCGCCGCACAAGGGCAAAGATTGTCTTGACCCTGATTTTGGTGCCGTCCTTGGTTTCCACATCCTGAACAACGTCTACCCTGCGCATATGGCGCTGGACCAGCCTATAGACGCGCTCGTACATAGTGTCGTGGCCGACGAATTTCGTGCGTGCCTTGGTGCCATCAACATCTGTTATCTGGAAAAGCATCTTTATGTAGAACCTGGAAAAATCCCGTGAAATCTCCATAAAACTCACTTCTATAGTCCTGCCTATGAGTTGCTTCGGGTCAGACGCAGGCGTTTCACCTACAACCTTCTCCCCAAATTCCTTGGGTGAATACACTTCATACCATTGTTTTTTCACTGCCATAATTAGAACCCATCATATTATATTTAATTTAATCGGTTCCGATACCTCCGGAAACCAATCAAAACAATTGGCTGGAACTTTTATAAAGGTTTTTGAAAGCTTGCCCTACTTTTTAATCCTGATTTATTGAGTAATTATTATGCGATATTCAACCCTCGTTCAATTCTACCAAAGGCTGGAAAGTACGCCAAAAAAGCTGGAAAAGCGCGACATACTTGCGGAGCTCTATAGACAATGCAGCGAAGAAGAGCTACCGAAAGTCGTCTTGTTATCTATGGGAACTGTATTTCCTTCAGGGGCACTTGAATTAGGTATAGCCGGCGAAATGATGAAACGCGTCATTGCCCGCGTATCAGGCACAACAGACACGCAAATAACAAAAAAATACAAAGAGACAGGAGATTTAGGCCTGACTGCAGAACAATTCCTAAAAAACAGAAAGCAATCAACTCTGGGAAAAAGAGAATTGAGTGTCGAAAAGGTATTTGAAAACCTGAGGAAGCTCCCTGAAATAGGCGGTGCAGGAAGCCAGGAAAAAAAGATTCTGCTTATTGCCGAGCTACTTTCATCGGCAGAAGCGGCAGAAGCAAAATATATTGTGCGCACAATATTGAGCGAAATGCGGATAGGAGTAGCTGCGGGAATTGTACGTGATGCAATAGCTGCTGCTTTTGGAAAGGACGTGAAAGAAGTTGAACGTGTATTCGACTTTGTAGGCGATTATGGCCAAATAGCAGTGCTTGCAAAAAACGGCAGATTGAAGGGGGAGATACAAATTGGGAAACCTGTGCGTGTCATGCTTGCTGATCGTGCGCCTGACTTGAAGGAAGCAATGGAAGAATTTGAACAGTCGCTGCTAGAATGGAAATATGATGGCTTCAGGGTGCAAGTCCACAAATCTGGCAATGAAATAAAAATATTCTCGCGCCGGATGGAAGATGTGACAAGGCAGTTCCCGGATATTGCCAATTTTTCAAAGGAGTGCATCAAAGCAAAAGAATGTATTGTAGAAGGCGAAGCGCTTGCTATTGATAAATCAGGAAAACCTCGGCCTTTCCAGGAACTTTCACGAAGGATTCAAAGGAAGTATGATATAGAAAGGACGGTAAAAGAGATACCGGTTCAAGTAAATCTGTTCGACCTCATCTACCTGAACGGCGAATCGTGGATGGACAAGCCACTCAGAGAAAGGTGGCAACAGCTTGCAAAGACTGTCAAAGAAACAAAGAATTTCCGGCTTGCGGACCGCCTTGAAACGAAAAACTATGCTGAAGCAAAAAAATTCTACAAGCATGCACTAAAGATGGGACAGGAAGGCATAATCGTAAAAAATCTTGAAGCGCGCTACCAGCCGGGAAGGCGCGTTGGATACTGGCTGAAGGTAAAGGATATCCTAGAGCCATTAGACCTTGTTGTGGTTGGCGCAGAGTGGGGTGAAGGCAAGCGCGCCCGATGGCTCGGATCCCTCATACTCGCTGCAAAGAAAGGCGGGAAATTTGTAGAAGCGGGAAGAATGGCATCAGGATTGACAGAGGAGCAGATGGACCAACTCACAAAACAACTCAAACCGCTTATAACCGGAGAAGAAGGAAAGACAGTAAGCCTGGAGCCGAGAATTGTAGTAGAAGTCGGCTATGAGGAGATACAAAGATCGCCAAAATACGAATCAGGCTACGCGTTGCGCTTTCCCCGGCTGCTCAGAATTCGTGACGCTGCTGACAAGGGGCCTGAAGACGTGAATACAGTAGCTGACATGGACAAGCTTTTCAAGATGCAGAAGAGAAGGAGATAATTATCCGCAACATTGCTTAAAACTGCTGTCTTTAGACAGCAGATACAAGGAAGAACAGAGTTCTTCCTGTACAGGTGAAACTTGTTTCACCATGTATTACATAAACAATGTTGGGATGACATGCTCTCAGAAACCCACGACTTTTCTGCAAAGGACTTCAGAAAAGTCCTTTTCCTCGAATTAGTCGTGGGAGTATTAAGAGCATATCATGAAAATAATAATTTTATCGCCATTAGCAAGAGTCAATCAATTCCTAATAAAATTCAGAAATATTTGCTTGGACCAACAAAAATATATATTAAAAATTCTCTGATGTAATTTTTGATCATCTTCATTTTACTCATTTTCATAATATGCCCTTCTATAAAACCGTGACCGACTTGCTCAGATTCCTGGGCTTGTCTATCGGCAATCCTTTTTCTTTAGCGATATAGTATGCAAGCAACTGGCCGACTATCGTTGCCAAAATTGCAAAGCCTGCATCGCTTTCTGCTGCAATCTTTATTTCTTCTTCGAATAGTTTTTCTTTCCTGTTTGTCAAGGCAATTATTCTTGCACCGCGCGCTTGAGCTTCCCTGACATTTGAAACTATAGATTCGTTATTGTCGATCAGAGCTATTACTGGAGTATCTTTTTCGATAAGCGCCAGTGTACCATGCTTAAGCTCTCCGCCCATCATGCCTTCGGCGTGGATGTATGAAATCTCCTTTAATTTTAACGCTATTTCTCTGGAGACAGGATAAGACAAGCCTCTTCCAATGATGTAGATATCATGCTTATCTTTCAGGCCATGCGCAAGGGTTCTTATGCCGTTCTCCAGCGCAAAGACTGATTTTATTTCGCCTGCAATTTTTCGCAAATTAATCTTGTAGCCAAGCTCTTTTGCTATTGTTAGCAGCAGGATGATCTGGTTTGAGAAAGACTTTGTCGAGGCAACGCATATCTCCTGCCCCGCTTCTGTTTGCAAAGAGAGATCGCTCATTCTCTGTATGGTAGAATAAGGAACATTAACGAAGCTTGCTATTCTTGCACTTCCCTGCTTAGCATGCTTTAAAGCGTCTATAACATCCATAGTTTCCCCGCTTTGCGACAAAGCTATAACCAAAGCCTCGTTACAATTTGCATAGTCCTTGAATTCCGAGGCAATTATGGCCTGTGATTCAATTCCGGCTTTTTTAAGAAAGTAAACACCAAGCAAAGAAGCGTAGTAGCTTGTGCCGCTTGCCACAAAAATAGCCTTTTGAGAATTCTTTATTGCATCCGCTATTGCAAGCAGATTTTCTTTTTGTCGTGTCTCCAAAGACTCTAGCAGCTTTTCTGCAGATTCCGGCTGTTCGTGAATTTCTTTAAGCATGAAGTGTTCGTATTTGCCCCTTGATTCTTCTTTTTGCAACTCTATTTTATTTTTTCCCCTGGAAAGTTCTTTGCCACTTTTATCGAAGATAGAAAACCTGGATTTTGTCAGCACAGCATATTCGTCATCTTCAAGAAAAACCACATCCTGTGTGAGCTGAGAAAAGGCATACGGATCGCTGGCTATGAAAAACCCCCTATTTCCTATTCCTATCACAAGCGGCGAGTCTCTTTTGAAAGCGTACAGCCTGTCGCTGCCTTTTATGAAAAGCAATACAGAAAAAGTGCCTTTTGCCTCATTGAAAAAATCAGATATTGTTTCCTCTACATTCTGTGCTTTGATTCCTTCCTCAAAGTAATGTGCTATAACTTCTGAATCTGTCTCGCTTTGGAATTTGTGGCCTAACGTTTGCAGGTTTTCTTTTATCTCCATGTAGTTTTCAATTATGCCATTGTGAACAATCAAGACATTTCCAGTGCAGTCGTGATGGGGATGTGCGTTTTCTTTTGTCACACCTCCGTGCGTGGCCCAGCGTGTCTGGCTGATTGCTATATTGCAATTGTTAGAACTTGTTAATTTTATTTCGCCTACATCTTTTTCGAAAAGTCCAGTGTCAGTTGCAATGCCGTAAGAATCATAACCGCGATATTCCAAATGTTTCAGCGACTTGAGCACATCACTAGAAGAAACCAATTCCTGGCTTATCAGCCCGAATATTCCGCACATAATTATCACTTGAAAATGCCAGGTTTCCTAAGAATTAACAGCCACTTTGGGTTATCGTTTTCTATCTGCTCGATTAAATAGCTGGCAGCAAATTCAGACTCCATGAAATCTTCCCTTACGCGCTCAGGTTTAGGTCGGAAAAGATCTGTCTTTATACCACCAGGACAAAAACATAAAGCACGAAGATTTTCAGACTGCTTTCCTTTTAGTTCTTCATTCAGAGCACCAGTAAATCCAACTACCGCATGTTTTGACGCGCCATATGCCAAATGGCTTGATTTGAAATCAATTCCTGCTGTGGAACCAATATTTATTATCAAACCACGCCCTTGACTTGACATCTGCATAGCTTCGAATTTTGAGCAAAACATCACTCCATAGAGATTCGTTTCTGTCATGTCTTTTATTTGTTGTTCAGTCATCTCATCAAATGATGCTATGTCCCATACGCCCGCATTGTTAATTGCGATATCTATTTTTCCAAAATGCTTGACAGCTTCGTTGACAAAGTTCTCGCAATCTCCCCATTTTCTTACATCCATAACCACAGGTACTGCAGAAAGTTTTTTTGAGAACTCTAACAGTTTTTCTTTATTTCTACCGCCCAGAACAAGCCTGCAGCCTTTTACAGCAAACTGTTCTGCTAATGCTGCTCCAAGGCCTTTGTAAGCGCCCGTTATTGCAACAACTTTTCCTTCAAGATTCATTTTTATTCGCCTTTCCAGTCCTTGAGATCGGGCTGTTCAGTGACGTCATTTTTTATCGCTGAACATGGCGGGATCATCAGCCCCGGCCATATTTTCTTGCCGGGCATAACAGTTACGTTGACCCCGAACTTAACGTTGTCGCCGACAACGGCTCCAAGTTTCCTGTGCCCGCTATCTATGCGCTGGTTATTGACGTTGACTTTTATCGTCTTTTCGTCCAACCGGAGATTCGCAAATGTCACGCCAGCAGCTACATTGCAGTTCCTGCCAATGATTGAGTCGCCAACGTATGACAGGTGCGAAACAAAAGTGTTGTCCATGATTATCGAGTTCTTTATCTCAACTGCCTGGCCTACTTTGCAGTTTTTGCCTATAGATGAATGCTTGCGTATGAAGCAGTTAGGTCCGACGATTGATCCAGAGCCTATCGCAACCGGCTCCTCAATGACAGCGCCGGGACGGATTTCCACGTCTTTTGCTATCTGAGAGCCGTGTTCTTCCAAAACAAACCGGTTTGCATCAAGAAAGCCCCATGGGTATGATATAGTAATCCATTTGCTGACTTCGAAAATCTGCATTTCCTGTTCCTTAATGAGAAGGCGATAAACGTCGGTTATCTCTAATTCTCCCCTTACCGATGGTTTGACCTGATTTATCAGGGGAAAAATATTCTTGTCAAGCAATTCCATGCCGCAACGCACGAGATTTGATGCTGGGTTCTGCGGCTTTTCTACAATATTGCTTACTATATTGTTTTTTGCTTCAACAACCCCAAAAAGCCCCGGATTGTTGACACGAAAAACGGCCGTTTTGCAGCCACCGCCTTTTGCAAAATTTTGTATGTCTGTTTTTGGAATGAACTCGTCAGCATTGATCAGAATGAATCTGCCGTTTATGAATTCTTCAGCTGCAGCAAGGGCATCAGCAGTGCCTTTCTGCTCTTCCTGATAGGCAAAGGTGCAATCCTTGAAATAAGAGGTTATATCGGTCTGACTTTTGTTCACGACAATAATTATCTCGTCAGCTACTTCTTCTAGAGATTTTATTGTCCATTCGAGCAGCGGCTTGTTTGCAACGGGCAGCATAGCCTTGGACTGCGTAAGTGTCAATGGGTGCATACGCGTGCCCGAGCCTGCCGCCAGTATTACTGCCTGCATGGAGAAATTAAGGGCATAAAGATTAAATAGAAAGCGACTTGAATAGGACAAAAATTGAAATTTGTAGTAGAAAGCGTTAAGCCTTTATTTTGCTGAAGAATTAATGCGTGAAGATTTCATAATTAAGAAACCAACCCATTACAGTCTACAGGTTTCATTGGATCCTGCCAGATCGCAAGAAATCATATCTTCTTAATATACCACCGACTAAAGTCGGTGGTTTGTGAGAAGATGTGATCCCAGAGACATTGTGTTTCATCTGCTGTCTAAAGACAGCAGTTTTCAATGTTTCTGAGGATAAAGAAACTAATAGAAGAGAAACTGGGATTTGGCGTCTAAAGATTAAATAAGAAATTGGGACAGAAATTGGGATATTCGCGTAAAACAAACGCTTATTCGGTTCTATAGAGCATGCCAAATAATACTGCGCCTACACTACCCGTTATCGAGACAGCTAAAAGAAAACTATTCAGTGCTTGCTTATTCTGTAAATCTGAGAAGCTTCCACTATAAGCATTTTCCCTAAGTTCAATCTGCCTGATTGCGGTATCTACGCCCTCCAAGTGCTTTCTAAACATTGAATTATCAGGAGATTTCGCGCTTTCTTTCCGTTCATTCGGCAAAGATTCTTGAACAACTTTCAGTCCAGACTCGATACCGGTTTCTTTACCCAACCTGTTTAGCGCTTCGCCTATCAATTCCTTTGCTTTGGCGGGATCGGGAAATTTGTCAGGTTCGGGCATAGTAGCGTACACAGCAGGTCCTGGTAAACTATTGTCCTCACTAAATACGTAACCGACACCTATTCCGCTACCGCCAGTGCCTGTATAAAGACCAAGTCCAGGATTGCCGCCCGGGTTAATTCCTAGGCCAACACCCACACCGCCGCTCCCTTTTTCATAAGTAAGTTCTTCTTTGGCTTTTGATAAAATTCCTCTTGTTTCTCTTAAAGTCAGGTATCTGGCATAATCACTGTTCCGGGCAAGCTGTCTCTCTACGGAAGCTAAATTCCCAACCGCAACTGTTCCCGTACCTAAAGAAGCTGCTAAAGCAAGAGCCGAAACAGTTATTTTTGTTTTTCTATTCATGAAGAATCATCATTTTATGGATTACGAAGTTGTTTTAATTCCCAAGAAATCAAAAAGAGCCTGTCCACGCAAATAAGGCCTGCCGTATTTCATACCAATTTCTTCAAATTGCTGAGTCTCTTCAGAAATGTTACAACCATGATATGTATAACCTAGAAAAATAATCCCGCTCGGGTTTTTAGCATACCAACCGACACACTCTCCGTCCTTGTATGCAAGCCGGTACAGTCCTCTCCCCGCAAGCAAATTTTCCCAGTCCCATTGTATCTGAAAACCGCTTTTTCGCAGTTCTCTACCCATTCTTAAACTGGTGAACATTCTATCACGCAGTGGCTTCCTGCTCTTCTTCCTTGCTCTTCTTCTCGACTTCTTCTTCTATGTCAAGGGCCTCGGCCATTTCCTTGTACCTGTTTCTTATCGTGACTTCTGTAACGCCGACAACGTCCGCTACATCGCGCTGGGTTTTTCTTTCACCCTCAAGAACAGAAGCTATGTAAATTGCCGCAGCGGCGCAGCCCGTAGGGCCTTTTCCGCTTATCACGTCCTTTTCCTTTGCTACTTTGAGTATCTTAATTGCACGCATCTGGACGCGGTCGCTGAGTTTGAGCATTGAGGAGAATCTTGGTATGTAACTCTCGGCGCGCGCAGGAAGTATTCTTATGTCGAGCTTTCTTGAGATGTAACGATAAGTTCTTCCAAGTTCGCGCTTGCCGATGCCGGATGCCTGAGAAATCTCTGTAAGCGTTCTCGGTGTCTCGTATTCTCTTGCCAATGAGTAAACAAGTGCAGCTATGATGGATTCAATGCTTCTTCCCCTGACCAAACCTTTCTGCAATGCCTTTTCATAAAGCTTTGCGACCTCTTCATGCAGGGTTTTAGGGAGACCCAGGAAAGAAACCAGTCTCTGCAGCTCGCTTAAAGCGAAAGACATGTTTCTGTCCTTGCTTGTGAGCAGCCTTTTCTGCCATTTTCTGATTCTGAAGAACTGGGAACGCTTTTTAGCAGGAACCTTGAAGAGCTCTGTTGCCCCCTTGCCTATCTCGGTAGTCAGTCCTTTGTCGTGCCTCTTGTGCGTAAGCGGCGCGCCTGTACGGGCACGCTTCACTTTCTGGTCATGATCAAAAGCACGCCAATCCTGCCCGGTGTCAACCATGCTCTCTTCTATTACAAGCCCGCATTTTGCGCAGACCTTTTCCGCCTTTTCAGGATCTTCATAGAAGTGCTTTGCACCGCACTCAGGACATTTGAACGTCATTTATTCACCAAACCGTAATGCATCTAATTATATACTAAATATGCCGCTTTAACCCACACCCAAAGGACAACGTTTATACGTTTTTCACTCCTATATAGGAACATCTGACCTCTAACAATAAACTTTTACTTTAGGGCGTAAAGTATTTAAGGTTTGTGGTTTTTTGAGGGTTTAAATATAAAAAGAGGTTGGTTTGTGAGGGATATCGTGCAATACCTGGCTTTGATAGCTGGCCTAGTGCTCATTATAGCCGTGATGGGCTTTTTCGGCCTTTCTGAGATAGCTGCGGTACTCCTAAACGCAAACTATGGCTATATTCTGATTGCGGTTGGCATCGAGATTGCCTTCCTGCTGCTTCTTGCCCTGCGGCTGAAGATCATCTCCAGCAGATTCAAGGCTTTGCCCTTCAAGGATGCTTTCAGCACCAATACCACGGGCATCTTCGTAGGCTTCCTCTCCCCGCTGGCCCGCATAGGAGGGGAGCCGGTAAAGATCTACCTTCTGAAAGACAAGATAGGCGCGACAAAATCCTCGGCGATAGTGGCTATTGATACCCTGGTTGAGGTATTCTCCCTGTATATAACGATAGCAGTGGCTGTCTCTCTGCTTTCCGGCAATATACCGCAGCCGCTGTTTTCTTCGCTTTTTGTCTTCCTCTTCCTTTCCATCTACGCCAGCATAATCTTCCTGAAGATATGCTCAGATAAGCGGTGGCTGGAAGGAATCATCAGATGGCTGTCGCGCTTCCGTCGTTTTTCAAAACTGAAGGAAAAGGACTATGCAGGCATGTTCCACTCATCCTTCCGCCTGCTCCTGACTGACAAGAAGATGCTGGTTGCTTCCTTCTCGATATCGATACTCACGAAAATTCTCGAGTTTCTGAGGCTCTGGATAATACTGCTGGCGCTCGGACAGCATGTGCCGCTGGACCTCATAGTACTTTTCTGGGCTTTCCTGCTCATTCTTTCAGCAATACCGTTTCTCCCGGGCGGCCTTGGGCTCATAGAAGGCGGCGGGACGCTTGCATTGGTGTGGATTGGCATAGAAAAGTCCGTTGCAGCATCAGCCGTGCTAATCGACAGGCTGGTTTCTTACTGGCTCGTGCTGCTGATAGGCCTTATCATCATCTGGAGAAGCAAGTACACTTACAGGTTTTTGAAGAAATTGAAGAAATAAGTGCATCAGGCCTTTTAATTCATTGGTCTGTAATGTATTGCATGCTTCCGCTGCTTCCTTTTGAGAGGCTTGCAAAGAAGGCAGGCGTGAAAAGGATCTCCAAGGACGCGCTAGAGGAGCTGCGCGATATAGTCACCGAAGACATGGTGGAGGCGGCGGAAAAAGCGGTGAAAATATCAAGGCACGCCAACAGAAGGACTGTGCTTAAGGAAGACGTCGTTTTTGTGAGGAAAACATATTAGGTGCTTTAATGGAGAAAAGACAGACAGAGATCAAGCAACTGCGCGTGAACGGCTTCATGCTGATAGACGACGTGCCTTGCGTCGTTGAAGACATACAGATTTCCAAGGCCGGCAAGCACGGCACGGCAAAGGCGAGGCTTTCTGCAAAAGGCGTGTTCGACAACCAGCGCAGGATCATAGTCAAGCCGGCCGGCGCGAACGCCGATGTGCCTATAATAGAAAAAAGAAGCATGCAGGTCGTGGCACTGACTTCCGACAACGTGCAGCTCATGGACATGGGAGACTACTCGATGACAGAAACGCGCATACCCGAAGACTTCAAAGGCAAGCTAGTGGAAGGCGAAGAAGTCCTTGTCTGGAAATGGGGCACCAACTTACTGATAAAAGGGAAGAAAGGGTAATAAGTCGAGAACATCCTTGCTCAGAGAAGCATAGCTTCTCTGGCACGTCAGAAAGCGAAGCTTTCTGCACGTATCAACCTTCTCTCCTAAATAAAAATATTACTTAAGAAAAGATTGCAAGAAGAAATGTAAAGAAACGGTCTTTGAATTTTCTTTTTGGACATACAAAGACTTTTTCTTTCCTAAAGAAAAAGGATTTGTTATGAAGTTGATCGTCGGCATTGATCCGGGCATAACAGCCGCTGTTGCTTTTCTTGACGCTGAGACCGATTTCTACATAACTATTAGCAGGAGAAACTTCTCGTTCAGCGAAATATGCGAAACAATAGCCGAACGCGGCGATCCGATAATCGTTGCTGCTGACACGCAGCACGAGCCGCAGATGCTGAGAAAGATATCCAGCACTTTCGGCTGCAGGCTGCACGTGCCAAAGAAGGACATGATGGTCGGGGAAAAGAAACTAATTACTGAAGGCTTTGGTTACCACAACGACCACGAAAGGGATGCACTTGCATCTGCGATACACGCCAAACAGGAATTCCGGCCCCTTTTTGACAAGATAGATTCCTACCTCGAAAAGAAGGGCATGAAAAGACTTTCGCCTGACGTAAAAGAACTGCTTGTGAAAGGCGAAGCTGCAAACATAGAACAGGCGGTGAAGATGCTGACAAGCGAGGAAAGAAAGGAGACAAGGGTTATTTCGAGGATAATAGAATCAAAGAAAGTGCTTGAACTCAGGCAAAAAATACACCAGCTGGAAAAGGGAAAAAGCATACTTGAAGACTATGCGAAACACCTGGAAGGCGAAAACAAATTTCTGAAAAGATTAGAGCCAAAGAGATCATGGAACAAAGAACCAAAGATACGCATACTCGAAGAAGCTTTGTCTGGATTGAGAAAAGAGAGAGAACGCCTAAAAAACGAAATGGAAAGTTACAAAAACCTGATCGGGAAAGACATTGAATTGGTGCATGTGTACGAGGAAGGCGGGGATTTTTCCGGAAAAATTGTCCTTGCAGAGAATAAGTTCAACCGGCGCGCGCTGGAGAAGCAGAATCCCAAAGCCATTATTTGTGACACGGCATTCCCGGCAGAAATTCCGATTATACCAAGGGATAAGGTTAAAATACACGCCATCGGCAATGTTTTAGTAGTGGACAAGCATGAGCTGGAGAAAGGCCTTCAGGAGTCTTTTATCGTCTGGCTCAAAGCCTACAAGGAAAGGCGGGCGGTACAGGAATAATCCAAAAGAACTCAATGCAAGGCTCCTGGCAGTCCTGAAATTCCTTCTGAAATTCAACATTTTTGCAATACCCCTCTATCTCATTATATTGTCAGGCTACCAGGCGGAAGGCCTTATAACAGCCACGGCAGACATTGTCGAGCAGCTTCTTTCACTAACAGGCACAAGCTTTGAACGCACGGGGCTGATATTTTCCGTCCCTGTCGATAACGGAAACTGGGGGGCTGTTATAAACTGGGACTGCGTAGGCTGGAAGTCATTGCTTGCTATATTTGCACTGGTCATGGCAACAGATTACCCTATGAGGAAAAAGCTGAAAGGACTGGCAGTCTTATTGCCGGCTGTCTATATAGCCAATATCCTCAGGATTGTATTCCTGATATGGTATGTTGCAGCATATGACATCGCTTATTTCTCGATCGTGCATGCTGTCTTATGGAGCTGGGGGCTTGCCTTGCTCATACTGGGTTCCTGGGTCTTGTGGCTCAAGAGTGTGAGATAATCTTAATACAAGGAGAATACCACTGTTTTCAAACAGTGTTATTATAATGGTATTCTCCGGTATAAAAGAATCCACAAATAAGATACGTGGTATTTCTCCGAAATACCACCATTTTAGATGGTGGATTCTTTTTATATACAGCCTGAAATAAGATAATTTAGTGGTACCATGGCAGACGCCGAAAAGATAGACCAGCGGCTCAGCAAGCTCGAAGACCGGATAAAAGATAATTTTCTTGATATAGAAAAGAAGTTCCAGAAGATTGAAGGTTTCCTGGGAGAAAGAGAGACAGGGGACGTTGAGGTTGTTGAGGGGAAGGAAAAAATAACCAACATGAAGGAGCTTACAGACAGGATACAGGAACTCGAGGACCTGCTGCTTCTTATCGAGATGGAAAACACCAAGATAAAGGAAAAGATAGTCGGGAGTGCCAACATAGAGACGCCTGTTGACGTATTGACAAGGATTCAGAAGCTTGAAGAAAAGGTGGCTGTTACAAGGGAAATAACCACAGAAGGGCTGGAAAAGAAGATAGGCGAGATTGATGAATACATCAGCAAGGAAATGGCAGAGTTTGACAAAAGGCTTGCAAGGATTGAAGACAGTGCTCCTCATGAAATGCCAAGAACCGTAGGAATGATGGTTGAAAAGCCGCCTGAAGGTTATAAGCGAAGCAACCTTCTTGAAGAGGTCCAAAAGATTCTGGAAGAATAACTATGACGCAGCCCAATGAAGTCGAGGAAGTTGTAAAAGCTATAGCTGTTCATGTAAAGACCGAGCTGAGAACGGCGAAGGACGAGATAAACAGGGTAAATGAAAGGATAGAAAGGCGGTCAAAAGACATTGAAGACAAGATACAGCTCCTTGAAAACAAGATTCTCACTGACAAAACTGCTGCTCCGAAAGATATCGTCAGCAAAATATCTGAGTTAGAGAAGAAACTTGCAGCAACGCATACTGCTTCCGATACGGAAAGAATGCTGGACGAGAAGATCAGCAGAAAACTAAAAGAAATCGAAGATAGATCTTCTGCATCAAAATCCGATACTGATATTTCTGATGAGCTTGCAGATTTACGTAGCAGGATAGAATCTATGAAAACTTCAACGGGCGTTAGCTTGTCTGCCCTAGAAAAAAAGATTTCTTCAGGAGGCAGCAAAAACGCGCAAAACATAGAAAGCAAGATAGAAACCCTGGAGGCGGCACTGAATAACCTGCAGAAATCTCAGCAGGAACTCAGGAAAGAATCTGCGGCGCTGGTTTCCATAAAGAAAAAACTGCAGGATATAAGCGGGAAGCATGAAATTCCATCTGTTATTATTGACAAGCTGGCAGAATTTGAGAACAGGGTTTCCAGCGTCAGTGAAACAGTAAATGCAGATTTAGGTAAGATATCAGGGCTTGAAAGCAAAGTTATGTCAATTCCTGAGGAACTGGAAAGCAGACTTGACGAGAAACTGAATGAAAGATTAAGTGAAATTCGCAGTGAAATAAGCCAGAAACCAAGCAATCAGGACCCTGACGGGCTTGCAGATATACGCAGCCAGATAGAGGATATAAAGAATTCAAATGATGAAAAGCTGGCGTCTTTCAAGAATTCAAATGATGAAAATCTGGCGTCTTTGGAGAGCAAACTAGCCAACGAAATGCAGAGACTTGAAGAGGACATGAAGCACCCCGCTGGCGTAGATGACAGAACGAACGAAATGGTCAACAAGCTTGAAAAAATGCATACAGAACTCGAGAAGAGGCTGGCTGATAATGCAAAAACAGAATTACCCGATATGGGCAAACGGATTGAGTTTCTTGAAGGTGAAATGAAAAACTTGCAGAAATCAGAGAAGCGGACGGAAGAAGAAGATGTTATCATATCTTCTATCGACAAAAAGATGAGCGACCTGGAGATGTTCGCTAAGGATACACAGGCTAATATGGGGTATATAAAAAGCGTTGAAGGCAAGCTCGATAAGGCTATTGATGCGAAAGCCACGAGAATATTCACAAAACAGCTTGAAGACCTGTCGCGCATTATGGACAAGAGATATCCGTCACTGGTTACACGCGATGATCTGCAAAAGTCTATTTCTGAAATCAAAAGGCAGCTTGAGGCAGTAGAATCTCCTAACATTGCAGCGCTTGCCGAACAGGTAGATTACCTTGAAAAGAAAGTGGAAGCAACATACAACATGCTGAAAAACATCTCCAACAGGATACCTGTGATAGTTGAGTAATCTTATAAGGATTGGTTCTATCTCTTACTATGGATTACCAGCAGCTAACCGAAGAAGCTCAAGCAAGAATGGTTGTAGCGAGAGCTGCTTTCGATGGCGTTAAAGATCACTATAGGGGTTTAAGGAGATTTAAAAAAAATATTGGACAAGAAGATCTTGATGTGCTTAATTCGTGTTCAGTGCTTCTCTTACCTCTGAGTGTCGCTGACGGCGACACGTCAATACGTTATGCTGCTGCAGACATGATAATGGAAATAGGAATTTATCAGGCCAGGTTTAGGAATACAGGGGTTAAAGCTTATAGAGTCCCTGCAGGCTGGGAATGATATAAAACCTTTCTTTTCTGAATATATTTCATGACAGGCAAGATTGAGAAGCAGCTGCTGAAGAAACTTTCAAAGCGAAAGCTGCACTTCTCTTTGATAGACCCGGATCCGCAGAAAGTTTCCCTGAAGTCAGTGGAAGAAACGGCAAGGGCACTTGAAAGATTCGGTACAGATGCCATACTCGTAGGCGGCTCGACCAGGGTGACGGAAGACGTACTTGACGAGGCCATAATAGCAATAAAAAAACACTGTTCGGCACCGGTTATACTCTTTCCGGGCAATGCAGACGGCCTGTCTAAGCACGCAGATGCAATATTGTTCATGTCTTTGATGAATTCACAAGATGCATTGTGGATCAGCGGCCTGCAGGCGATGGGCGCGCCGCTTGTTAAGAAATTCAAGATAGAAACCCTGCCCACAGCTTACCTCATTGTTGAACCCGGGATGAAGGCAGGCGAAGTTGGAAAAGCAAAACCACTGAAAAATAAAAACCCCGGGGAAGCGGCCGCATACGCGCTGGCGGCACAGTACTTTGGAATGCGGTTTGTTTACTTGGAAGCAGGCTCCGGAGCACCGCAGCATGTCAGCGAGAGCCTGATAAGTGCTGTGAAGAAAACCATAGATATCTCGCTGATTGTAGGCGGCGGCATAAGAAGCGCAGGAACAGCGAAGAAAGTGCTTAAAGCAGGAGCAGACATAATTGTGACGGGCACAGTGCTTGAGAAGAATATCGCCGCTGCCGAAGGCATAATCAGGACAGTACACAGTTTTAGGTGAGTATGTGAAGATAGATTATGATCTGCTTGTTAGAGAAGCAATAAAATCTTTGGGCTGTTTCTACGGTCCTGATACAAATTCAAGATATATTTATGGTTCTGCAGTATTGACAGATAAAGGAAACGTTTATTCTGCAAGCAACTATTCATCAGATACGGCTTCTTTGACGCTGCATGCAGAACAGGCAGCCTTGTCACATGCAGCTTCCCATAATGATGCTAGAATTGTCGCTATAGCAATGGTAGGAAAAGAAGATCCAAAGGGAGAAAAATTATGCCATCCTTGCGGAATATGCAAACAGCTTATATGGGAAAATTCATTGAAATCCGGGATAAAAGTAAAGGTTGTAATGGCTAATCTAAAAGGGCGATATACTGTAAAAGACATAAAAAAACTTGTCCCGTATCCGTGGCCTGATTAAATTATTCCAACGGTTTCAAGGATTTTTCTGGATGCTTTTTCAGTCAGCTTGTATTTGTCCAGTATCGTGTACCTGTCCCTGACACCTCTTGAAGCCATCAGGGCTTCTACAACAAGATCAGCGCTTGCGCCAAGCTGCTTTGCCGTTGTCGGCAATCCAAACACCCTTATGGATTTTTTCACGCCTTTCCAGTCGCCTTTCTGCAAGTACATAGAAATTATTGTTCCCAGCGCAGCCTGCTCGCCGTGCATGGCCGGCTGCAAACCTTTTTCATGAAACAGCTTTTCCAACGCATGAGAGAAATTGTGTTCGCTGCCGGAGCAGGGGCGCGAAGAACCGTGAAGGTTCATTGCAAAGCCTGAACAAACGAGTCCCCAAAGCAGCGCCTCAATGCCGCCATAGCTTTTTGATTTTATTTCTTTAACATGTTCTATGCAGGCTTTTGCAGAGAGCAGGGACAGCTCTGCTATCAGAGTGCTGTATTTTTCCTTCTTTGCGCGCGAGGCTATTTTCCAGTCGTTGACGGCAGATATGTTTGAAATCAAATCGCCGCAGCCTGAAGCCAGGAAACGATAAGGCGCGCCCTTTATTGTTTCCAGGTCGGCAATGATTGCTGCCGGCCCGCTTGCCTGTATCGATATCTTCATTTTGTCGTTTTCTATGCTTGCGCGCGATGAGACAACACCGTCATGGCTGAGGATTGTCGGAAATGCAATCCAGGGCTTTCCTGCAAGGAACGACGAGTACTTTGCTACATCTATAGTCCTTCCCCCTCCTATTGCAATTGAAAAGTCGCAGTGAGAGACAGTTTTTGCCAGGCTTTCGATGTAGTTCTTCTCGGCAGATTCAGGCTTTATCATCCGCACTTCGAATTCGCCGGAAATGGCTTCTGCAACCCTGTCTGCAATTATCTTCTTCACGTTGTCATCGGCAAAGATAATGCATTTCTTCCCAAGATCCAGATTCAGGAGCATGCTGCTTATCTTGTCTTCCACTGTCTTTTCAACAAGGACGCTTAACGGGAAATTAAAGATCATGCAATCACAAATTATACGTTTACCAACCGTGTTCGCTGTAAAATACTTTATTTTTGATACAATCAATTGCCTGTTTCACATATGGGATTGTGTTTTCCGGCAAGTCGTTTATGCCGAACCATCCCAGATCATCACATCTCTGAGGCTCCATATTGCGTAATTCTCCTTTCCAATTTTTTGCCTGTATAAAGAAATCTATCCGCTCATGATCAGTTTTTCTGTGCATGACATGAACAACCTGAAGATCCTTTTCGTTTATTTCAATCCCAGCTTCTTCTTTTGCTTCTCTTATCATTGCTTGCAGAAAAGTTTCGTTTCCATCAAGATGACCGGCAACAACACTATAATTTCCGTCTCCCCATCCTGTATTGAATCTTCTAGAAAGCAGCACTTTGTCATCTTTCATTAGAATAAGGTGTGAAACAGCAACCAATTTGAATCTTTCTTTCATATTCCACCAACTTAAATGAAGACGAACAGGAGATTGCCAAAGGCCACTGTTACCAGGAGCGTCAGGGGAAATGCAGGCACAAAGCGAACGCCTTCCTTGATGACAACATACTTTTTCTTTTTCCTTATCTCGTTTATCTCAGGCTTAGTAATCCCGCGCCATATCATGCCCTCGACAACATCACCTTCTTTCAGCGCGCTTGAAGATATCCTTTTCCTGAAGACACGCGATTCTATTATTTTCCCGTAACGCCAGAAAGCAACCAGCAGCAGAAAGATTATCGAAAGCCTGAGGAAGGCATCAATTCCCTGGAAGGCATAAGTGAACAAAGAGACAATCAGGAAAAAAACAGGCAGTATAAAAAATTTAGCATTGATCCTTATGTCCTTTATGAAGTAACTAAAGACGCCGGGGCGGAGGAGTCCCAGCCCGGCGGCGTAAATGACGGTGTACAGCGCCCCGACTATCAGGAAGTTCGACAGAAAGTTTGCCATGAATATTTCGCTGCCGAACAGGGGCACCATGTAGGCTATTGATGCAAGTATCCAAGCATCTGCGCCGCCCCATTGGCCTTTCTTATAAGCCAGAATACCCAGTGCAAGCAGCAAAGTTCCGACAGACATTGACACCGCAAGCGGGTAGAAATCGCCAAACGTAAGTGCGGATACGAACCAGTAGAACAAGCCAAAAGAGACCATGAGGGCGGGTATTTCCTCGGGGACCTCCGTAGTCTTCAGGTCATAAATGCCTGCAGCGGCAGAGGCGAGAAATGCAAGAAGTAACATCAATTCTGCCATACCCTAACATTATTACAACACTTTAAAAGATTTGTTAATCATATTCTGTAAATTAGAAGATCTTGTGATGTTCATGAATTCTAGAGTACCGCTACATATAGGTGTTATCCTCGACGGAAACAGGCGTTTCGCAAAACAGCTGCTGCAAAAGCCGTGGATGGGGCACAAATGGGGGCTCCAAAAGGCACGTGAAGTGCTTGAATGGGCCTGTGAAGGCGGCATAAAGTATCTTACGGCTTATGTTCTTTCTCTGGAAAACCTGAAAACAAGGCCGAAAAGAGAACTTGAATTCATTTTCAATCATCTGGAAAAGGAAGCACAGAACATCCTCAATGAAAAAGACCACGTCATCCACCGTTTCAAAGTAAATGTAAGGTTCATAGGAAGGACCCATCTATTGCCTTCAAGGTTACAGAGAAAACTGATGGACGTGGAGCGCGCAACGAAAAATTACAAGAAGCATTTCCTGAACGTAGCTGTTGCTTACGGAGGCCAGCAGGAAATAGTGGATGCAGTCAGAAAGCTTATGCTCAAGAGCATGAAAGGACTGCTGAAACCACATCAGCTCGACGAAGCACTGCTCAAGAAGCATCTCTATACTGACGGCCAGCCATATCCAGACATGATTGTAAGAACAGGCGGCGACATAAGATTATCTAACTTCCTCCCGTTCCAGTCCGTCTATTCCGAGCTGCTTTTCACTGAAAAGAAATGGCCCGAGATAACGAAGGAAGATTTCAACGGCTTCATAAAGGAATTCCAGAGCCGCAAAAGAAAATTCGGGCGCTAACTTCATCTTGTTTATCTTATATCATTTGTAAATTTCCTTGCTTAGCATGTACGATGTACGCTAATACATCAAAATCAGGATGGAAGAATTCTATCATTTCATATTCTGGCCGTTCAATAAGGCGTAAATTCTGTGTATGTTTAGTAAGATAGCCTTTCTTGAAAGTTTTGTAATTCTCAACAACAAAATCATTGCAACCTACTTGCATTCTGTATGGGTCTGGTTTCCGAATGCGTAGAAAGAGTATAGAATGACCGCTCACATTTATTGGTTTCTTTAAACGGACACGAAGTCCATTATTTTCATTATAATAATCGCCCATTTTGGTTAATATTTTAATCAATTTTTCATACTCGTCATGGTAGTGCGAAAATACAGTAAGCGAGTTTATAGGTAATGTCTGACCTATTACATTGTTACAAAGTTTAGTTGTTTGAATGGCAATGTACTTCACGACTTTGATAAGCCGATCCTGTGTTTTGATAGGACTAAATCTATATAGTCTCATGACAATTTCTCCTTAACTTTCCCATAAATCTTGTTTATCTTATTCTAGCTGCGTGCCGTTTGACTCATAGACTTCCAGAACTTCAGAAAGGTCTGAAATAATCTTGTCGGCGTTTACATAAGGCTTGTCGGACAGGAAAAAGGTTTTCGCACCAAGCCTCCTGCCAATTTCCATGTCTGTTTCCCTGTCGCCTGTCATTACGACCGAGCTGAATCTCCCTGCAGCAAATTCCTTGACTTTTCTGGCCTTGTACGCCACCGCTTTGCCGCCCTTATGTTCGATGATATACGGTATTCCAATGTAATGATCGATCAGGCCTTGTATGCTTATCATTTCGAGAAAATCAAGCAGCCTGTGCGGAGGCGTGGAAGAAACGACAACGTTCACGTCGCCTCTTTTCCTTATTTCGCCCAAGACAGCGTGAACGTTTTCCCTGGGCTTTATGTGCAACGGCGCAACCTCTTTGCTTAGTTTTTCAAAGAAGTTTGTCATTTCAACCACCTGTGCATGGTCTATAGCTGGCTGGAAATGCCTGAAGGAGTCACCCAAAGGCTTACCGAAAAGTCCCAGCACATCTTCATTAGAAACCTTTTTGTTTATGCCAAAAGATTCCAGCACATTGTCCAAGATAATCTTGAGCGCATCTTCAGCGCCTGTGCACAAAGTGCCGTGATAGTCCCAGACGAATAAGCGCCGCATGATTTCTTACAATAGCCAATTCTTTTAAGGCTTGTTTCTAGAATAGTAGCATGAAGATACTCCTGCTCAGCAAAGACGCTGTGTTCCTCGCAGATACAGCGCAGAAGAAATTCCAGACGCAGTACGGCGAGATCAACCTCGAGAAAGTGAAAATAGGCAAAAAGATCAAGTCGACAAAGGGAAAGGAGTTTGTTGTCGCTCTGCCAACCCTGATGGACTTGCTGAAAAAAGCGAAACGCGGGCCGCAGATAATCACGCCCAAGGATGCCGGCGCAATAGCAGCAATAACAGGCGTTACTAATGGTTGGAGATGCCTTGATGCAGGCTCGGGCTCGGGATTTCTGGCGCTATTTCTGGGGAATCTCGCAAGGCCTGATGGCAACGTTTACACATATGAAAAAAAGAAAGAGAACTACGAGATTGTGAAGAAGAACATCGTGCACTGCGGGCTTGAAGAGACTGTCACAGTAAAAAATGCCGACGCACTCAAAGGCTTCAAGGAGAAGAACCTTGACCTGATAACCCTTGACATGCAGTTTGCAGAGAAATTAACGAAAAAAGCTTACAATGCACTGAAACCCGGTGGCTGGCTTTGCGTCTACTCGCCGCACATCGAGCAGCAGATAAAGGCCGTGAAGGCGATGGAAAAAGAAGGCTTCGTTCACATGAAGACAGTAGAAACCATACAGCGCGAATGGAAGATTTCCCACGGCTTTTCGCATCCAAGGCACTCGCAAGTAGTGCACACGGGCTTCATCACGGCAGGAAGGAAAGTTTGATGCCAAAGGAAAAAATTATAAGCCAGTGGAAAAAAGACCAGAGTGCTCCATTTTCTGGCTGGGATTTTTCTTATCTCAAAAACAGAATGGCTGAAGAAAAACCGTCCTGGAATTACTTATCTATAGCAAAAAGGCTTCTAAGGAAATCAAAATCTGTTCTAGATATGGGGACAGGCGGCGGCGAAATATTTTCCTCTTTGGCACCATTCCCAGAACATGCTATTGCTACAGAAGGCTACAAACCTAATTATCTGATAGCAAAAAGAAAGCTCGAACCTTTGGGTGTCAGAGTTATAAAATGTGAAAATTCAGAAAAAACAGAAATGCCCTTCAGAAACAAAGAATTTGATCTAGTGCTGAATCGGCACGATGCCTTTAACATAAAAGAAGTCTTCAGAACATTGAAAGAAAAAGGCGCCTTTCTTACACAGCAAGTAGGCGGCGGAAATTTGGAAGACTTGATTAAAGAGTTTGGGGCTGTTTCTCATTATAAAAGCTTGACATTAAACACAATAAAAAAACAAGCCAAAGATGCAGGATTTGTTATACATGAAGCGAAGCAGTGGAAAGGAAAAATAGAATTCAAGGATGTTGGAGCCCTTGTCTACTATCTTAAAGCTATTCCATGGATTGTTGAAGATTTCAACGCAGATAGAAATCTAAGCCAATTAATGAAACTTCAGAATAAACTCGATAAAGGTAAAAAGCTAGTTTTTACTGAAGTCAGATTCTTAATTCATGCTGTTAAATAGAGGAATTATATGCATCTAACACTTGGAGTTTTCGGGGACAATGAATTGCTGAAGAAGCTCGGCAAGCAGGGAACAGTCAATGACATAATGATTTACAACCATGCAAGCTCAGAAGGCGTATTTACTTTCGTGGCGCCTAATTCAGAGCGCGTGCAGCCGCTGCTGCAGGCAATAAGCATGACAGATGTGCCTGTGATTTCAGGTGAATTGACAAAGGAAGTTGCAGAGCAGATTGTAGCCTTGGATGCCTTCGGCTTCGGGAAAGGATTTCTGGTTGGCGAGCACTTTCAAAAATTTGTCAAAGACACTTCTCTAGAAAACTTCGGGATTGTAAGCGATGAAAAGGAACTTCGAGAAAAAATAAAATCCCTTGAAGTGCCAGAGCTGACTAAGAATGTCTGGGCGCCTGTTGACAATTATTTCAACGTGAAAAGCGTCGGCACCGTTGTGCTCACTGTGCTGAAAGGCGGAGCAATAAAAAAATATGACAAGCTTCTTGTGCAGCCAATAGGAAAGGAAGCCGTCGTGAAAGGAATACAGTCGCAGGACAACGATATTGATGAGGCGCAGCACGGCATGAGGCTTGGGCTGAATTTGAAGGGCGTGGAAGCCGACGATCTAAAACGCGGCTATGTTATCTGCAAGGAAGCAAACGTATCAAAGACGTTGAAGATCGAATTCAAAAAAAGCAGATTCGCTAAGGAAGGCATCGAAACCGGGAGCAATGTTCTAGTTTCTGTTGGCTTGCAGGTCATTGCAGGACGAGTAGATACAAATGGAAAAGGAATTGCACTAACGCTGGAGCATCCAGCTGCCTACTTCCCAGGCCAGAAATGCATCCTAGCAAGCACAAAGCAAACGCTGCCGAGGATAATCGGCGGCGGAGCAATAATCTAATAATGGTGATTTCAGATGATTGTTCATATAGCAATATTCAAGTGGAAAGATGGAACTTCAAAAGATAGAATAAAAAAAGCCCTTGATGATGTTAAAAGCTTAAAGACCAAATGCAAGGGTGTTGCTGACATCATGTGCGGTGAGAATTTTTCCAAATGGTCTGAAGGATTCACACATGCTGCAGTTGTAATTGCTAAAGATAAGGAAGCTTTGGATGGATATAGAAACCATCCCATGCATAAACTGGTTGCTCATGAGATCGAAGAAATGGAAGAACACGGGATTGGCATCGATTTTGAAGTATAACTATGAAGTGGGTCTGTAGTCTAGCTTGGTAAGAGCCCCTCTCAAAGGGAGAGGGTAGAGGGAGATACGTAGTTTCTCCTCTCCCGAAAGGACCCAGCCTTGGGGTGGCTGAAACCTGAGTTCAAAATCAGGACGGAGGTTGCGATACCTCCTCTGATGAATATCTCAGCGGACCCATTTATCAGGCTTGTAGCTGTGCTAGGCTGATGGTTTGGTTTCCCCGAAAACAACCCTAGAACTACGTTTTTTGCAGAAATAAAGGCACCCGAACATAAACCACAGCAATGATTAAGTTCCATGCAAGGCCAAAAACTCTTTAATCTGCCTGAAGAATTCCTTTAGCGTGAACTCTGCAAGTTTTTTTGGCGCGTCTTTCTCAACCGAGTCGATCAAAGATTGGAAATATCGCTCTTTTTTTGCTGAAATGTTAAGTAACGGAAATCCTTCTTCCAGCAAAGCCTTGTTTAATATCAGTCTGCATATTCGCTTGTTTCCATCAAGAAATGGATGAATTCTGTAAAGAGTATAATGTGCTAAAGCCGCCTTTTCAATCGGATTCAGTCTTGTCGATTTATACCACTCCACAAACTCATCAATTAATTTGTTCAGTCTGTTATAATGCGGCGGTCTGTAAGCGATTTCTTTTCCAAGAGGATTTTTTGTATCCTGCATGTGCAAATAGACTTGTTGTTTCCTTATTCTGCCAGGAGTTTTTACTTCAAAGCTCGCCATTATTGTCTTATGCAATTCGAGCAGATATTTTTTGTCAAGAATGCGGTTTTCTTTTATTGATCCGACCGCGGTAAGCATATTTTTGCTGATTTGTTCACGCATGTTTAATTGTTTGTTTTTTTCAAAAGCGTTCTGGACGTCTCTAAGACCGACACTAACGTCTTCTGTCGTAAGCGTGGTCAGCGTAAAAAGAATTGTACTGTCAACTTCATACTTTCGCTTCTGGGCTCTCGAAAGCAAAGAAAACACATTGTTAAAAGCCTCACGAAAAAGCAGTGCTTTTATCAGATCGTCTTGTGAAATTAATTTAGTGTCATAATGTTTTCTCGCTAATTTTGCTATTATTTCTGACTTGAACGAGTATTCGATCTTTTCTATATCAGCTCTCAATGGGTTTTTTGTACCGACATATTTACTGAATGTCTTTGACTTGGTCGAGACAAAATAGCTTACATCAAGGTAATAATATTTTTTCCCATTAATGATTTTTGTTCTCAATCCCATACTATATTTAGGCTGATAGAAATATTTAAAACTATCAGCCTAATCTGTTCTGTTGGTTAGGCTGATAAAAGCTGCTAAAATTATCAGCATAAATCTTGGGAGAAGCGAAGCTTCTCCGAGATCTTCGGAGAAACCCTGTCTCTCCGAGATTCCGAAATCCTTTGGATTTCGAGAATTCCAAAAAGCTACGCTTTTTGAGAATGTACTAATGTACCCACTGAATTACAACAATCAATGCATTCGGAAACGGGCCGGTGGATGTGCTGGGCTGATGGTTTGGTTCGGTGTCAGCCAGACAATATCTTTATAATTGATGATAATAGAGGAAAATTGTAGGGCTTGTAGTCTAGCTTGGTAGGACTCCGGCTTCGGGAACAAATCCCTTTCTTGTAAGAAAGGTCTTTGTGAACCCCAAAGAACGAATTAGTCGGGAACCTGAGTTCAAATCTCAGCGAGCCCATTTACATAACTTTTATTATGTATCTTGGATCAACTTTGCCTTTTGCAGTGCCGTAATCGAAAGCTTTTTTCCAGAGCTTCAAATCTTTTGATCTGGCTTTGAATTCAACTGCGCCAAATTCTTTTTCTTTAATGACTTTTTCCAATTCTATCAGAAAGCGCTTGCCTCTAAAAATAATCAATAGCTTTTTGTAATCTGTAAAATGAACATAGTATCCAAATTTCATAAGTTTTTCTAGCTTACTTGCAATTTTACCTATCTGTTTATCATCAACTTCTACCGTATTCAGGTGCCAAATTTGTACTTCGTCGCCTTCTATGTTTCGTTCAACTGCTGAATTTATAATTTTCAACTCTGATAGAATAGAATTATTTTCTAAACTCTCTTTAATTAACCAACCTTTCCACATAGTTATTCTCCGAGCTGATCTATGATCTGTTTTGCGACGCCTTTGCCTAGGATCTTTTCCAGCTTTTCAGTGGAGTTGCGGATGTCTGCAGCGCCTTTTATGCCGTTCTTGAAGAGCAGGCGTGCGCGCACGCGGCCGATGCCTTTCAGCTTCACTAACCGCAGCAGTTCTTCCTTCACGCCGTGTTTAATCCGCATCCTCAGCTTGTTCAGGTGATTTGCTATAGGCCGTTTTTCGAGCAGCAGCGCCAGCTCGCGGGCGGAGTACAGCAGCCATTCTGCATTGGTCACCCTGTTGTGGAGCTCGCCGGGTGCGACGCCATAAGTATCCATGAGCCTGCCTTCAGGAAACTCATTCATCCAGCCCCTGACGACAATGGAAGTCTTGAACAGGTCTATGAAATCCTCGTAGTCAATGTTCCAGACATCAGGCGTGTTCAGGCCGCATCTTTCCAGTTCGCCTTCGATCTGGTCGTATTCTTTGCTCTTCGCGCGGATCATCGGAAGCATTTCTAGGCATCTGCTGATGGTCATTATGTATTCAAGGTCCGTCATGGGCTTGAGATTGGTTATCATCATGTTTGCGGACCATGGATCAACATAGAGTTCGCTCACGCGCCTGCCGATTTTTGTGGCCGTGAGCTTCACATCTTTTGCCAGCGAGAAGGCAGGCACGAAGTCTGGAAGGATGAAATCTTCCTTTTCGATCTCGATAAAACTGTAGCTTTCGAGTTCTGCAAGGATCTTCTCGACCTTCTTCATTACCTGCCCTATGTCGCCGTACTGGTGCGCGAAAAACGTCTTCGAGAAGAATTTCTGGATATCTTTTTTTGTCTTTGCGGTACCTGAAGCAATCAATGCAAGCAGATGCATCCTGAGAATGGGTTCCGAAGAAAGTTTTGAGTATATAGCCTCCGGCTCACCAAAGATGTATTTTTCCTTGAGCTCCTCTTTTTCCCTTTCTGATTTAGCGACAAGTATTGCTTCGCCTTCGGTGTCGTAGGCAGGCCGCCCTGCACGGCCGCACATCTGCTGCACTTCCAATGCCGGCAAGTAATCAGAGCCGTAGCCTGAGAATCTTTTCATGTCCCTGACAACAACGCGCCAGGCAGGCATGTTTAACCCATACGCTAAAGTTGGCGTTGACGCAAGTATCTTTATCAGGCCGTAGCGGAAATTATCTTCGATGATCTTGCGCTGCTTTGCAACAAGCCCTGCGTGATGGAATGCAGCGCCCCTGGCAACGATGCCCGCCAGCCTTTTGCACTGCACTGTAGGGGCGGGCAGCGCAGAAGCTATTTCTTTGGAAACTATTTTTAACTTTTCCTTTTCCTCTTTCGTGAGATTCTTTTCCACGGTAAAGGAAACCTTTTCAGCTGCTGCCTCGCTATTCCTGCGCGTTGAGAGGAAGAGCAGCGCCTGCTTGCCCCTCTTTACAGTGTCTTCTGTCATTGCAATTTCCGGTTCGAACTTCGAATGTATTTTCAAATCATCCTTGCCATGGTATTCTACTGCCCAGCTGTCTTTCGCCGGATAGCAGACGCCGGGATAGAGCTTAACGGGCCGAAAATCGCTTCGTACTAATTTTGCATCGAGCCATTTTGCAATCTCATCTGCATTGCTTATTGTCGCAGACAGCGCCAAGACCTGGGCATTTGCAAGTTCCTTGAGGCGCGTCAGGACTATTTCCAGCGTCGGCCCCCTGCCCGGATCATTGAGAACGTGTATTTCATCGCAGATTATGAGCGATGCGCTGCTTATCCATTTTGCTTCATGGCGCAGCAAGGAATCCATTTTCTCGTTGCTCGCAATTATCAGGTCGTAATTTCCAAGCCATTCGCTTTCCTTATCCATGTCGCCGACAGAGAGCGCTATTTTCATGCCGATGCCTGTGTAACGCCTCTTGAACTCCTCGTATTTTTCGCTGCCCAAAGCGCGCAGCGGCACCAAGTAAACAGTCTTCCCGTGGTTCAGGAAATTCTTCAGGAAAGCCATTTCAGCGATCAGTGTCTTGCCGCTTGCTGTCGGGGAGGCAATAACAAGATTCTTTCCTTCCAGCAGCCCATTCTCAAGCGCAAGCTTTTGTGGCGGGTTCAGGTTTTCCGCGCCTTTCCTGAGTATATCAATGATAGGCCTCGGGAACATGAGGTCTTCGATGCGCATGGCATAGTTTCCCCCTTAATGCAGAAAAAGCTTACTTTTTCCTCTTTACGAGGTAATCGGCGAAGAAGTACAGGATTTCTTTGAGATTTCGAGGCATTGTGTCAGCTATCTTTTTCGCCTGTGCCGCAAAGCTTTCGGCCTTGTTTCTTGCATACTCAATGGATTTGTATTTCTCGAACAATTTCTTTGCAAATGCAACGTCAGCACTTGAGGTTTTCTCAGGGCTTTTGTTGAGTATTTCTATGATTTTTTTCCTTTCTTCCTTGGTGCATTTTGAAAGGCAGTGAATGACCAGGATGCTTCTTTTTCCTTCCTTTATGTCGCGTCCTATCTCTCCGCGACCCTTGCCTTCTGTCAAATCAAGGACGTCGTCTGTTATCTGGAATGCGGGGCCGATAAATTTCCCGAATTCTATCATTTTGTTTATCATGTCTTGCTTTGAGCCTGCAGCAACCGCAGCCCCTACCATTGGTAATGTCAAGTAATGGGCTGTCTTACCCGTGATCATTCTCATATAATCATTCTCAGTTGGCGAGTTGTTATCGCGAAGATTGATGTCCATAGCCTGACCTTCCGCTGTTTTTATTGCTGCAGTCATTGTAGCTTCTGTTAGCTTCAGGATAGTCTTTTCATCAAAATCTGACTTGAGAATAAGCTCGAAAACCTTGTGAGCCATCAGATCTCCTACGTTGATGCCATGTGCGATGCCGTATTTTACCCAGACGGTAGGTTTTTCCCTTCTCATCTTGTCTCCGTCTTCTATGTCATCGTGCACGAGTATCCAGTTATGTAACACTTCACATGCAGCTGCGAAAGGAGCAATATTTCTTGGCTCTTTCCCCAGTGCTTCATAAGTCAAAATGGCAAGTATTGGCCTTATCCTTTTCCCGCCTGTATCAATATGGTATTTAATGGCGTCGTATAAGTTTGGTATGTTTCCTTTGAAAACGTCATTCATAGCGTCGTCAATCAACTGACCCTTTGAATTAGTTATTTCTTCAATATCCATACAATCCTTCCTGATAACCTAAGTTGACATCAAAGCTTAAAAATAGGGGTTTTTATATACGGCCTGAGCTAAATGATATTGGTGAAGTAAATGTCAGCTCCCTATAGACGCGGCTACTCGCATACAAAATCCAAGGGCCATGAATCTACAGTTACCTGCAGTTACTGCGGGAAGAGCGTGCCGCGATGGAAAACGTTCACGACGTACAAGGGGTTCCGGATAACAGACCCTGTGCTGAGGAAGCAGATTGATCCAAGGTTCACGAGCACGTTCAGCAGGAAATTCTACGCATGCCCAAGCTGCGCCAGGTACAGGGGCATTGTCCAGGCCGGCAGGTCGAGAAAAACCAGAAGGGGGACAGAATGAAGCTGAAAAGACTATTCGGCAAAAAGAAGCAGAAATCGGATGAAACAAGCGCTGAGGAGCAGAATGAGGAACAGAAGGCAGAGGAGAAAAAGCTCAAGGAGAAAGAGATCAAGGATAAAAAGCCCCCCCTCAGAGGCTGGCTCTACAGGAAATTTACAAAACAGGACGAAAAACCGAAAACCCGCGCCGGGCAGCTTCTCCAGACCGTGAAGAACAGGATGCCCAGATACCCGCGTTTCGCTTATTCAGCTCCGCATTCATTTATCTCATTGCCAAAGATAGATGACGTCAGGTTCAAGTCCGTTATTTATCCGCTAATCAAGCCGTTTGCTTACGCCACAATCCGCTGGGATGAAACAGAGAACACCCTGGTCTACAAAGTCATAGAGCCCAAGCTCACCGAGAAAGAGGAGATGGTACTGAATAAACTCAAGGAAGGCCTTATCCAGGTCATCAACGTGACACTTGAAGACATAAAGCACGAGGATAAAACAATAGAATTCCTTGAAGAGCATGTCAGATTTCTTCTTGGCGAGTACAATTACAAGCTTGGCGAGCAGGAATACATAAAGATCATGTACTTCATATTCAGGGATTTTATCGGCCTTAACCAGATAGAACCCCTGCTGAGGGACCCTTACATAGAGGATATAGGCGCCGACGGATTCAAGGTGCCTGTATATGTTGTGCACCAGCGCTATGGCCCAATTAGAACAAACATTGTATTTAATGACGAGCAAAAACTCAGGGGATTCGTAACTAAACTTGCGGAAAGGTGCGACAGATACATAAGCTATGCAGAACCATTGCTGGACGGCAGCTTGCCAGACGGCTCAAGAATTCAGGCGTCGCTTGCAGGAGACGTCACGACAAGAGGGCCCACATTCTCGATAAGAAAATTCAGGGAAGTGCCTTTCACTCCTGTTGACATGATCAGGCTCAATACAGTCTCGCCTGAGATGCTGGCTTACCTCTGGTTTATTGTAGAGCACGGGGCAAACATACTCATTACAGGCGGCGTTGCTACAGGCAAGACATCTATGCTCAACACGCTGTCGCTCTTCATACCGTCTGAGCTGAAGATCGTAAGCATAGAAGACACAAGAGAACTTGCGCTGCCGCATGAGAACTGGATTCCGGGGGTTGTAAGAACAGGCTTCTCTTCCAGCGGCGTTGGGCAAATAACAATGTTCGATCTGCTGAAAGCATCTTTCAGGCAGAATCCAGATTATCTTATCGTTGGTGAAATCCGCGGGAAAGAAGCTTACGTCATGTTCCAATCAATGGCGTCAGGCCATCCGAGCCTGTCAACCATGCACGCAGGCAGCGTTGAAGATGTCATCAAGAGATTGCAGACCAAACCAATAGACTTGTCACCAAGCCTGATAGGCAGCCTTGATGTTGTACTGGTAATGGTTCATGCGCGCGAAAAAGGCAAATCTGCGCGCAGGGCAAAAGAAATAGTCGAAATAGAAAACGTGGACTCTGAAACAGGAAACGCCAGGACACTGAAAATATTTGTATGGCTTCCTGCAGCAGATATTTTTGAATACAGGGGCAACTCATGGCTTCTAAATAAGATATCGTCAGAGAAAGGCATAACGATGGACAGGATAATGAAGGACATAACGAGGCGCAAAAGGCTGCTTATGTGGATGGTAGAAAACAATGTAACGAACATACAGGATGCCAGCAAATACCTTTCGCTCTGCAGAAAAGACCCCGAGAAAATAGAAAGCCTTATTTCCCAGAACAGATAATAGACACCTATTCATCTTCGGAGAAACGAAGTCTCTCCGAGATTCCGAAATCCTTTGGATTTCGAGAATTCCAGAAAGCTGCGCTTTTTGAGAATACTGGATTAATTTAGCAGGTTTCTATGAATTCCATATAAAACTTTTTTAACGGGATGCAGATGAAAAGAATTACTACCGGCATAGATGGCCTGGATAATTTACTTGAAGGAGGAATCCCTGAAAGAAGCCTCATTCTTCTGAGCGGCACAAGCGGCACCGGCAAAACAGTTTTCAGCCTGCAGTTTCTGTATAATGTTGCGAAATACGAGCCCGGCATATTCGTGAGCTTTGAGGAGGACATATCAAAGATAAAAGAAATGGCCGAAGTCTTCGGCTGGGATATTGAAAGGTATGAAAACGAAAACAAGCTCAGGTTCCTGCGGTACGATCCATTCAGGATCGAGGATATACTTGAAGTCATTGAGAACAACATAAGGGAAATAGGCGCAAAGAGGGTTGTCATAGACTCGATATCAGCCATAGGTTTGTACATGCGCGACCCGCCGGAAATAAGAAGAATGATACTTCAAATAAGCAACACCCTCAGGAAAAACAACTGCACTGCAGTTCTCACATGCGACATTCTTGCAGGAAAAGAATCCCTTTCAAGATTCGGCGTCGAGGAATTCGTCGTTGACGGCCTTGTGCTGCTTCACAACTCCCTTGATAAAGAAGAGTACAAGAGATCAATAAACATATGGAAGATGCCTTCTACAAACCATTCACGAAAAATTCATCCTTACAGCATCACAAAAGAAGGCTTTATAGTCCATTCGAAAGAAGTTGTGAGGAAATAGTGCCATGTACAAGACATCGGTAAGGGCTCTTGGTAACTTTGGTGCACGCTACTTTTCTAATTATTTCGGCTCACTAAAGGAAGAAATTATCAAGTCAAACCTCTCGATACTCTACGAGATATACATAGGAAAGATGCTTCTCCTGACAATTGCGTCTTTCTTTGCTTCTCTGTTCGGGATAACGTTTGTTTTCATATACTTTGTCCAGCTGCCGTTGTTATTTGCAGTTGCAAGCGGATTCGTCGGCGCTGCCGCGGCAAGCGCCACCACCCTGTCCCTTTTCTACTCCTATCCCTTCCACCAGCTGACCACGAAAAAAACAAGCATCGAATCAAACATGCCCTTTGCAATAAACCACATGTCAGCAATAGCTTCGAGCGGAGTGGCGCCTTTCGTGGTATTCAAGCTGCTGATGAACATAAAGGAGTACGGAGAAATAACCCATGAATTCCAGCGCATAGTAAGGAACACAGAACTCTTCGGCATGGATATACTGACGTCGATAAAAAACGTGGCCGACAGGACCCCTTCGCCCCAATTCAAGCAATTCCTTTACGGCATAGTCTCTACCATAACAAGCGGCGGCGACATGAAGGTGTTCCTTGACAATTCGGGCAAGGAAGCGCTCTTTGACTACCGGCTGAAGAGAGAAAAATACCTCCAGACACTCTCTACATACGCGGACTTCTACACGGCAGTTCTAATAGCGGCGCCGCTTTTCTTTGTGTCAATACTCTCAATAATGTCGCTTATTGGGGGAAATATACTCGGGCTGAGCATACCAACGGCAATGCGCCTCGGCATTTATATATTGATACCTGCGATGAACATGATATTCCTCCTGTTCGTGCATTATACGCAACCCAGGTGATTGTTCTGGCCATAATAAAACAAAAAAAGAAGAAAGAAGAAAAGAAGTTTGCTGTCCAGAAAAAGAGAGACCTGAAGCAGATAAGCCTGATCACCATAGTCATAGGACTGATAATAACATACGTAAACTTGCAGGTCTTTGTCTCGATCCCGCAAATATTCTCCATTGTCAACCTTATTGCTGTCGTAGTGGTACTTGGAGTGCCGTTGCTCGTAAAATACTCTGATTATTCGCAAATCAAGAAACTCGAGAACTATTTCCCGAAGCTGATGCGGGATATCACCGAGAACATACGGACAGGAATGACCCTGCCGCAGGCAATACGCGCCGCAAGTTCGAACAACTACGACGTTCTATCAGCGTATGTCAAGGAATTGAACGCAAAGATTTCGTGGGGCATCCCGTTTGATACGGCGCTTATGGATTTTGCAGACAAAACACGGAGCGATTCGATAAGAAGAACCGTGCAGACAGTGATAGAAGCCCACAGGTCCGGCGGCACGATAGAGACAGTCATGGAAGCCGTGGTGGAGTCACTCCGGGAGCTCGAGAAGATAAAGAAAGAGCGTTCTGCAAGCGTATATTCCCAGATGATAAACGGCTACCTGATCTACATAGTCTTCCTTGGAGTCATGGTAGGCATGTCGGCATTCCTGATACCGACGTTCCAGTTCGAGAACGCGCAGAGCGACTTGCGCACAATCTTCAGCGAACTTTTCAGGAACCTCATAATCATACAGGGCTTCTTTGCAGGCATAGCAATCGGCAAAATGGCTGAAGGGAACGTATCAGCCGGCATAAAGCACTCAATGGTGCTGGTTATATTCGGCTATACTGTGTTCTTGTTTTTTGGATAAATAGAGAGTAAAATCCTAGACGTTGAAGATATTTAGTTTTTAAGCCATATAAGAGTAAAATAAACCTTATGAAACCAAAGACTCTAAAAAGAATCTTAAAAAGATTTCAAAAACTGCCTTTGCATCATATTGACACTGATATTTTTGTAGAAGCCATTAGAGAAACGAAATTAGGAAATATTTGTACAGACTATATCAACAGGATTGGTTACAAATATAGAGGGACTGTATCTTTATCAGTTCTGGGCGAATTTTTGCTCATAACAATAAGAGATACAAAAAACCCCGAAGACAGAGAGCTTGCTTTTAGGATATTTGACCGTATACTGAAGAAACAGAAAATAGGCTTCATAACACCAGAAATAGAAGCATACGAAACAGCGCTGAAAATTATCCGCGTAGATTCAAGAATTGAGCAAACAGATGCTCTGCATTATGCATTAGCAGTTCAAGAGAAAGCAGACACGTTTGTTACATTTGACCAAAAAATGGTAGGGAATATACGTTTAGAGAAAGAATTTGGAGTGAAAATTATTCATCCAGAAAACTTATAATTTGACTTTATCAAAAATATGCCTGCGTCTAGCCTCTTTCACTAATTTATCTAGCTCTGGATCGTCAAAAAGTTTTCTTTTTGGCTGCATAACTCCTATAAGCAACTTAGAGTTTAAAAGCTTGTTCCAGCTTTATAATGTGCAGCCTGTCAGCTGCGTGTACAAGCTCACGGGCTGTATGCCATAGTAGACCTGGTTTCCGTAAGCTGTTGCAGGCACGCTTGTTATGTTAAGGTTTACGCATGTCTGCAGGCTCCTGCTGCAGTCGAAGAATACCCTGCCTGAGAAGCTGCCTAATGCCCGCAGCTGCTGCAGCGTATTCACATCGGTGTTGCTTCCAAAGACTACAATGCCCCGCGACAGCAGGCACTGGGAAAAGTTATCCTCCCTGAGAATGCGCGACGTGTAGGCATCGAGCCTTTCGACATTGCCCAGAAGAAGGCTGCCGTCTTTCGTCACATATATTTCCTGCAACGTTGTCGTGTTGGCAGCCCTCAGCAGCACGCGATAGATTCCGCTCTCCTCCTTGGCGCTGAGAACCTCAATGCTCGCCCCGAGCACAGTATAAGCTTCCTGTATCTTTTTCACTGCTGTCTCGCTGGAAGGCTGCTGGAACTGGCTGGAAAAGACAGCTATCCCGGAGACAATAATTATTACAGCAACACCCAGCACCATCACGTGCAGGTTCTTGGGAGCTTTCATCGAAAATACTAGCCATCTAATCTTCTAAAGCCTTTCCTCCGGAGAAATTGTAATGTTTGCGTGATTAATTGGATTGTGTAAAACAAATTTCCTAGTCGTAAAGCCCGCCGCGGGCAACATCGTAGATTATCAGCAGCAGGCCGAGAAACAGGATCAGGTTACCGTATAAATCATAGGGCTTCGGGAATGTCTGCGTAAGCGCTGTTGCTTTCAGCAACGCCCCAAGCACTGCAGCGACGACGCCTGCAGCAGCTATAGGGTATTTCTGTTTCTTCTTCTTTGCCCAGCCAAAGCACCGCTTGCATTTCACGACAACTTTGCCAAATCCAATCTCAAGCGTGCCGTCGTCTTTGCTTTTGCCCCGCTTTTTTCTTGCAGGCATTATAGAAATTGTCAAAAGCGGGATATAAAGTTATTCCGGCAGACAAGTAACTAGTATTTGATTATGTTTTCTTTTGCCAATATTCCAGATTTTTCCCATGTTTTCTGAGTAAATTTCTTTCCAGATTTTCTTAGCAGATTCTTTTTCCAGATTCTCTTAGCAGATTCTTTTTCCAAGGTTTTTCTTTTAAAGAAAAAGCTTTTTAGCACGCGTTCCCCCAGTTCACGAACGCCTCTATGGCGAGTGTTATCAACGAGCCTGCATTCGGCTGTATCCTGCAGTCCGTGGCTGTCACGTTGCTGTTCCTGAAGATGACCGTCCCTGAACTGCCCTGTATGAATATGTTTGTCACCTGTATGCTCTTCCCGTCTATGACGCAGTTGTCTGAAGCCTCTATCGTCCAGTTCACCGGGTTCCCTTGGTTGAGAGGAGGGGGATTGCAGGTCAGGGCTTCCCCGCCCCCCACTGAAATGAACGTGCTCGGCACATACTGGTTATTGTACTCCGTCTTTATCTGGTCGGGGTTCAGCGTGCCGTTGTAAATCCTGACTTCTGTCATCTTGCCGTCGAATGTTCTGGCAAGCGAACTTCCCGGAGCATCAGAGTTGCCGATTACCAGATTGAAGGCTGCGTCACTTACATAAGCTCCAGATGGCAGCACTCCATCCCTGAATGTCGCTATCAGGCTGCCGTTCCTGTAAAACGTTGCGTTTGTCGTGGCAGCCGCAGAAACGTTGTAAGTAACTACTGTGTGCTGCCATGAATTTGTTCTCATCGTGTTGTTCGCGGCATTGTAGAATCCATCGTTTGTCGCAAAGTCTATGTTCATTCTCGTGGTTTGCTTTGTCGTTGAATTGGTATTGCCCACGAAGAGAAGCCAGCTCTGCTTGTCCATTATCCTGCCGAAGCTGCTTTCCCCGTATGTGTCGGCGTTGACCCATGCGACCAATGAAAACTGTTTGAGATTGTTTATCACGGCGTTCTGTGTGACGTTGATGCCGTCATCTGCGCCATCAAAGTTATTTGCGCCGCCTATGCCACCATCTTGGCTTGTAAGGACTCCTCCTACGCCGTTGAATCTGGTGCCATTGTTGTTGTATCTCGTCGAGTCGTTGTTTCTCGCCCCCCTGTCGCTGAAGTGCCACACAGCCAGCCAGCTTGCGTTCCACACTCCTGTCCTGTTCTGCTGGTTGGGCGAGCCCGAGGAATTGAAGTACATATAGATTGTCTGGTTGGTGGTGTTGTAGAGGTTCGGTATTCTCACCCATGCGACAAGCGTGCCGATTGAATAGGTGAAGTTCTCTATCTCGTGGTCTAATTTGGTTGTTCCATCCGAATCCGTGAAGAGTATGTCGTCGCCGCTTGGCTCGGCGAATGTTGATAGGCTGGAGTCCGAGATGTTTATCAATGCGGGGAAGTCCGACAAGCCGTCCTGTGCTATCAGGCTGCTGTTGAATGTTATGTTCTTCCTGTAGACCCATGCCGTATCATACCATCCAGCATAAGCCGGCTGGACAAGCGTGAGCGCAAGCAATGCAGCCATAAGCGCGATATGGTATGTTTTCATATAATCATCCCGTCACGTTCGACTAAAAGCTGTTAACGTGTCCCGTATATCTACAGACAACTGTTCTGGATTGTCGTAAAATTCATCTTCCCATACAAAAATAACCTTATAGCCAGCTTGCTCATAAGGTGCCTTTTCAACGGCTTCAATTTCCATTTTTCTTAAATCGGAGTGATTTAATTGTTTTTGTTTTCGAGTAAGATGCCAATAAAGACCATTTGCTAGAACAATAACTTTGTTCTTGGGGTCAACAAAATCCGGGACGTATTTGTCCAAAACAATCAATTTTCCATTTCCGGCATATTTGAATTTGAAATCTGGATGCAGTTCGTTAAGCATCTTACCGCACTCTTGCTCAAATTTATTGGGCAAGTGCGGTCTTGTTTGCAGCAGATTTGGAAAAACTTTCTTCCTGTATTCTGAGCTATTCCAAAGACGTTTATGTGTGTCAACAAGTTTTTGCCTTTTTTCGGGATTTTGCCACTGTTCTCGAACTCTCTGACTTATCAGAACTCTCGTTTTCTCTGAATACTTTTTCCCTTTATTCCAAGCAGGTTTACCTTTAAGCGATAAAGATATTTGTTTTTTAGATTTTTCTGAATGTTTTTTACCTTTGAAACTACCAACATAATTCTCTTTAAATTTATGAGGATGCTTACTCGATTCAGCTCTTTGTCTTATATGCCCTTCAGATTGTTTCTTTCCTAATTTTTTTAATCTCATTTTTGCTTTGATTTCTTTTGCTCGTTCTTCTCCATAGACTTCTTCATAATTCTTATTTTTCAAATGATGTTTCATCATGTAGCCTTTCCGCCCTTGATTCCAAGGTATATGTCCTTTTTTGAAGGACTTGGGAGATTTACTTATAGCTTCTCGTATTTTCTTTCTATGCTCTTCCGAAAGTGTTTTTCCTTTCCAGTGTCCATGCTTCATTTAACTCACTATGAAGTAACATTGAGCACCAATGCGGTGCCGTTCCAATATCTTATCGCCACCACTCTCCCGTTCGTGTCGAGCCACCTTTCCTGCGTGGTGTTCGGGACGCCCATGTTCCTTAATACAAGGTTTCCCTTGTCAAGCGTTATGTTGCCGTTCACTGACTGCAAGCCTGTGGCGTTGACAAAGCCTGTGGCGTTCACGCTCCCGCGCACGTCAAGCGCCGCTGCAGGCGAAGCAGTGCCTACGCCGACGTTGCCCGAGCTGTCGACAATGAACGTGCTCGCGGATGAGGCGCTCGTAATCCTGAATGGGTTGACATTGACGCTTGTGTTTATGTGGAGCAATGCTTGTGGTGCCGTCGTGTTGATGCCGACAAGGCCGGCAGAATCGAGAGTCATTCTTTCTATACCTCCTGGCTGTAAACGGATCGCCAAGGCTGAAACCTGCAGATCGCGGTATGTACTGCCCCACGTCGCCGAGGCAATTATGCCTGTATCGGCTGTATTGCCATAGCCGACGCTGACGCCGGTGGTTCCAGATGCCGACATTATAGGTCCGGTGGCCTGAACCCCGCCGCCCACCGCCAGCGTTTCCTGTGGGCTTGTCGTGTTGATGCCGACGGAGCCGTTTAATATGGCGGCGTAGTTATTGTCAGCTCCTGCTGCCGTCCCGTAGATCGCAACGGCAGTCGAGGTCCCGGTGGCATCCCCTGTTACGTCAGAATACAATCCGTATGTATTGAGTGTTCCGGCCATGGCTCCGGTTCTGGTTGTTGAGATCCTGGTTCCATATGTAGTGTCGGTTCCTGCTTGTGTTTGTCCGGTGTCAGTGACCGTAAAGAACGCTCCGTATTCTGTTCCTACGTTAATATCAGTTGATGAAAAGTCAATATCAAGAAGCGCGTCCGGGGTGGCGTCTCCGATGCCGACATTTCCAGTGCCTGTGATCCTCATCCTTTCAGTCAGCGCCCCGCCCTGCGTCCTTGTCCTGAATGTCAGCGCGCCTGCTTCGGTTGTGTTTGTGACCGTCGTAAGCATGCCGATTATCTGCGCTGCAACCTCTGACTGGCCGGCGGCGTCCTCAGCCGCAAATATGATTCCTGACCCGATGCCTGTGCCGTTGCTCGCAGCCGTGCCGTTGCTCACAGCACTTGTCGTGTGATTGAGGAACAGCATGTTTGTCACTGTTTCGTTTACATTGTCGTTGACAGCAACAGACTGGCTTGCCGTGAAGGTGTTGCTCTGGTTTGCAAGCACAAGATTCGAAACGCCTGCTATCGTTATCGTCGGGTTTATCAGTCCTGCAGACTGTGAGATTGTCAGGAAGCTTCCTGTAGCTATCGTTGCATTGCCCCATGCGCGGTTTGCGCCGCTTGCCGC
>JACPDL010000002.1 GCA_016184005.1 Candidatus Aenigmatarchaeota archaeon
AGCTAAATCGATTCATACGGATTCGTTCCTGCAGGATGCACTAAACGTTCTAGCTTTGCTGGAACAGCATCCTGCATTTTATTATTGTCTGTTAAGAATTAGCATCCACCGTCTGAAGACAGGTGGAATTCGTTTTTAAATACTACTTGAGAGTAGTAAATATATGGTATTAATTATGAAGAACTTGTTAAAGAAATACGGCGACATGCTCTATCTGGGTGGTGCTGGGGCTTCTCTTTTAGCTGCTGCACCTTTTGCAGCAAAATACGCAGACGTTTTCAAATCACTGCCTTGGCAGGAACTGACTTTGCCTGTGGCTGCCCCATGGACAATTATAGGAGCGGGCGAACTTGGACAGGTTATGAGGGATTGTGAAAACGATGCAACGCGAGGCGTAAAGCCAAATGCAGCTGAAAACATAGGACGTGTTCTCAGAACATCAAATATTTTGGCCTATCCAATTGCTTTAGGCACAGGCGAAAACGCCCTTTATAGTCTGGGTTTGACTGGCGCCCTGACAGTTGCAGGTCACTGTATTGAAGCAGGCGGCAAGTACTTCAGGAAAAGAAAAGCTACAAAAATTGCATAAAACATTTCTTCTAGAACAGTCGTTCGAACAATTCAAAACCAAGCAAGCCGCCATAAGCAAGTACTAAGCCTAACATTATTTTACCTATAAGGACGGCAATGAAGAATTTCTTAATATCGTATTTTACAGCTCCGCAGAAAATTCCTATTACATCATCAGGTAATGGCGTGAAAGCAAATATCATTATGAGGGCAAATCCCATATGATTATCAAACCAATTCTTGAAAGTTTTTTTCCAGCCTTTCAATTCCTCTTTTTGTTTCTTTGTGCTTTTCTTGAATTTATTTCTCAAATGATAAATACCGTAGCCCAGTCCATAACCTGTGAGCTCGCCTATGGCTGCCCCGGCGCCAGAGATGATGCCTACCCAGAACGGGTCAAATTGGGAACCAGCCGCTATAACAAGAGCAAAAGATGGAACGGGAAATATGATAGAAGCCGAACCTATCAGTGACGCCAGAAAAACTCCCAAGTAACCGAACGCATGAACGAGGCCTGCGATATCTATCATTGCATCACGTTATCCGTGTAGTTCTCTTGATAATTGGTTTAGAAGCGTCTTTGCCTTCAGCAGTTCTTGTTTGCCTTTTTCCGTGGGATAATATACTTTCTTTCTGCCATCCCTTTTAACAGCAACATACTTGCGGCTTTTGAGGATGTAAAGAACCTTGTAGCAAGTAACAGTCCCCGGCAGGAAGCCGAATTCTTTCTTGATTTCATTTCTCAAGACATAAGCGTGGCGCGGCTTTCTTGACAATAAGGCAAGTATCCATGGCCACAAAGTTTCGGTCGTAAGTGACTTCTTGATTCTCTCCATTTCAGGCGTTTCTGTTTCCGCCTGCTTTTCAATAGGCATTGCCATTACCACACATTGACGTTAGGTTTTTAATGTTTTACGAACATAAAATAGACTACTTTACAGCCATAAAATAGTGGTATCATGGCACAAATAAAGATCGCGATAGCGGGTACGGGCAACTGCGCTTCATTTCTTTTGCAGGCGGCAGAATTTTACAGAAATAACATGAATCACTCAATTCCGGGAGTCCTGTGGCCTACAATCGCTGGTTATCACGTTTCCGACATCGTGCCCGTAGCTGCTTTTGACGTGGATTCGCAAAAAGTAGGCAAAGACCTTAGCGAAGCTGTTTCTCATGCCGACACTATAAATACCGAGAGGATTGCAGAACTCCCGCATTACGGCGTTGAGGTCATGAAGGCGCCGGTTCTTGACGGCATAGGGTCCGTGCTTGGCAACTTTGTTGAAGTGGACAAGAAATCGCCTGTCGATGTAGCGAAAGAACTGGAACAAAGCGGCGCGGATATGCTCATAAGCTACCTGCCCGTGGGCAGCTATGAAGCCACAAGATATTTCGCTGACTGCGCTTTGAAAGCAGGATGCGGATTCATAAATTGCATTCCGGAATTCATTTCTTCAGACCCCGTATGGGCCCAGAAATTCAAGGATGCGGGGCTGCCAATAATAGGTGACGACATCAAAGGCCAGCTGGGCGCTTCGGTACTCAGCAGGACACTGGTGAAGCTGTTTGCCGACAGGGGCGGCAAGGTCGAAAGGATGTACCAGCTGAATTTCGGGGGGAACACAGATTTTATTAATCTTCTTGAGCGCTCGCGATTAAAGTACAAGAAGATAAGCAAGACAGAGACTGTTCAGAGCCAGCTGTTGTCGCGCCTGGAGGATGAAAACATCCATATAGGCCCAAGCGATTACGTGCCCTGGCTTAGAAGCAGGAAAATCGCGCATATCCGGATAGAAGGCAGGACATTCGGCAATGTTCCGATATATATCGACGCGAAGCTTGACGTCGAGGATAAGTCTGTCTCAGCGGGCGTGGTCATCGATGCCATCCGCTGCTGCAAGCTTGCGCTTGACCGCGAAATTGGCGGGCCCTTGCTTTCGATATCTGCTTACACCATGAAAAGCCCTCCGCAGCAGTTTCCGGATGTCCTCGCAAAGCAGATGACCGAAGAATTCATCAGAGGCGAAAGAGAGCGATAGAGATGCTCTTCAAAAGGCGGGAGAAATTCAATTCATTGAGCGTGAGAATAGGCATTATTTTCAGCAAACTGCCTCTTAGCCCCAACCAGTGGACTGTGCTGGCTTTCGTGCCTGCATTAATATCAGCTTATTTCTTGGTTAAGGAAGATTTCCTTCTTTCGGCCCTGCTCTTTTTAATTTCTGGTTTTGTTGATCTTATTGACGGCTCTGTTGCCCGCGTCACGGGAAGAGTGACAAAGCTTGGGGCATATCTTGACACCATTGCAGACCGCTACGTTGAAGCCATAATAATCTTTGCATTGCTTTTTGTTGCATTGCCGCAGGTATATTTCCAGATTTACGTATGGTTATACGTTTACTTGTTCGGCAGCATGCTGACAACTTATGCAAAGGCTGCAGCAAAAGAGAAAGATCTGGTCGATGAAGAGATAAAAGGCGGCATCATGGAGCGTGCGGAACGATTGCTGATACTTGTTCTTGGCATAATCCTTGCAGCATACGGCAAGAGCTTCCTGTCTTACACCATAGTCCTGCTTGCCGTGCTCGCAAACATAAGCGCCCTGCAGAGGATTTATTACTCTGTTAAAACAGTAAAAGCAAAATAGCTACTTTTAAACAGCCTCACTATAAGTGTATCTCATGTACAAGCAAGTTATTGTTGTAAGAACTGATATAGAAATGAGTCGAGGTAAGCTTGCTTCTCAGGCTAGTCACGCTTCTGTTTCAGCATTGGAAAAGGCTGCGAAAACTATTGCTGCGGAGTGGAAAAAGGAAGGGCAAAAGAAAGTTGTGCTGAAAGTTGCAGATTTGCAGGAACTCGTGGAAATAAAGAGCAAATGCGATAAAGCAAAGATACCTAATGCCCTTATCAGCGATGCAGGCCACACGGAAATTGAAGCCGGCACTATAACGGCGCTGGGCATAGGGCCCGATAAGGAAAGCAAGATAGACAAGGTCACGGGCCACCTGCGAATTCTTTGAGGCGCGGACTTGTTTTCTATGCGCACCAAAAGCCTGATAGAAAAGCCTGAACACTTTGTAGTTCATGAGATCATAGATGACAAATTCACGAGACTATTTTCCAGAACATCAAAGGGCGTGCAAAAGATAGAAAAGAAATACACGCTGTATATCATGAAAAAGACCAGCACAACGACCCAAGCTGCGCTTGCAACGGTCGCAAAATATCTTGATACCAGCAGGGATTCCATTGGCTATGCCGGCCTTAAAGACAAGTTTGCTGTAACAACACAGCACATTACGCTCAAAGACGCAGATTTCGAGGAACTTGATCTGGGAAACGTCCAGCTTTTCAAACTTGGGTATACAGACAAGCAGATATCGGTGGGCAGCCTCAAAGGAAATCATTTTGTCATAACGCTTAGGAGAACCCGCGTCAAGGATCCCGGCAGTGCTGTAAGAAAGATAAGCCAGAAAGGCTTCCCGAATTTCTTTGGGGAACAGAGATTTGGCAACAGGTGCAACAACCATATAATCGGCGGGCTTCTGGTGAAAAGAAGCTTCACGGAAGCGCTAAAGCTGATAAATGAGAATGAGAAGAGCAAATTCAAGAAAATTGATGAAGTGGAAAAGAGAAGATTGAAATTCTTCATCCACGCTTACCAGTCATGGATTTTCAATACCGCGCTGGACGAATGCATCAAGAAAAAGCTTGCAGTGAAAAACCTCCGGATTGTTGGATGCAATACTGTATTGCACAACAGTGCAGCCGACAAACTCTTGTCTGAAATACTGGCCAAGCAGGGCGTGAAACCGCCTGATTTCATGATACGCGAGCTAAAACTGTCCTGCAGCGGAACGCAAAGGGCCGCTTTTGTGAAAACGGAAATAACATTCAATATAATTGATGACTATATACAGCTCTACTTTACACTTCCGAAAGGAAGCTATGCAACTGTTGTTCTGGCACAGCTGATTAAATCACCTTAGTACCCTAACTATCAGGCATGAAAGAAGATACAAATAAGCCAGATGCACGATGAACGCAATCATGCCTTCTAATGGCTGCAAAGGCTCACCCCAGTAAAAGAGATAGTATATGGGAAAATTGAACAATAGTCCCAGGAAAGAGATATAATTGCTGAAGTAAAAAATAACTAATGCAACCATCTTCCATTTTGTCGGCCTGATGAAGTCTACAAAGGCTTGCTTTCTGCTAAACACCTTGTTGCGTTTGTTTCCTGGCATATGATATCTATAAGATTGTCTTTATTTATGAATCCTTGATAAACCTTGTCCCCCACTACAATTGAGGGCACTATAGTGACGTTGTGGCTTTTAACCAGCGTTTTGACTAATGGGTGGTCTATATCCTTGTCAAGAACGTATACGCTTGCTTTCTCCAGATAGTTTTCTTCCCTGAGTTCATCCAGAATTCTTCCTTGCTGCAGGCAGTCAGGGCATGGCACAGAATAGTAGAAAAGCACGGGCAAAATGCCTTCATCACAGTTTTCGTTTATCGAGGACCTGAGCACCCATGAACGTATTGACAGCGCGCCGTATTCTTTTTTTAGTTCAGTGAATTTCGAACCGCTTTCGCCTTTGCTTTCCAGGTCTATAAGTTCATTTGCAAGGCTGTGGAGCTTATTGCTTATTTCAATCGACAAAGAAGAGAGTATCGGGCAGCTTTCCTTGCCGCTCAAACTAAAGAGTATATATTCCTGCTGCGCATTCTCTACGTCGTTTTTAAGGGAATTAATATTGGTCTCGACTGACGAAAGGAGGGATTTTTGCACATAGATCCCGGTAACTATTCCCAAGACGTATAAAACGACAGATATAATGCCAACCACTATGTACAGGTTGCGCAGGTTTCTTTTCACGATCAATTATTAAGCGTTAAAGGATTAAACTGCATAGGGAATTTGATGCTTTTAGAAATTTTCATTGCATTTACAACAGTAATACTTATTTTCCTTTACTCTTCATGGCTTATCATAGCTGCTTTGCCCGAGAAAAAGAACGTGTTAAAGAAGTATCCAAAGCTTTCGGTGATAATACCCGCTTACAATGAAGAAAAGAACATAAGAGAAACACTGCAAAGCGTTCTGTCGGCAGATTATCCTGATAGATTTGAGATACTTGTGGTTGATGACGGCTCAAAAGACAGGACTGCAGAAATAGTGAGGGGTTTTGCAAAATCAACAAAATATTCATATGCAGCCGTTAAACTCGTGAAAGGCATGCATCAGGGCAAGGCAAAGGCAGTAAACCTTGCCATGCGCCATGCCAAAGGCGATATACTTGCGATTTTAGATGCCGATACACTGATAGAAAAAGACTCTTTGAAGAAACTTGTCGCGCCTTTCGGTGAAAGGAATGTTGGCGCAGTTGCAACAACCCTGCGCGTGAAGAAATCGCCCAATCCTTTAACGTGGTTCCAGCATTTTGAGTATGCAGTCTCTTCAAGCTGGCGCTATATAGTTGATAAAGTAAACGGCCTTTGCATAGTTCCGGGCTTCTGTGCTTTCAGGAAATCTGCCCTGGTAAAAGTGGGCGGCTTCAAAGGCGATACTGCAGTAGAAGACTATGACATATGCCTCCACCTTATGAAGGCCGGATATAGGATCAAGATGGCGCCTAAGGCAGTAGCAGTAACAAAGGTGCCGGAAACGTTTTCCGGGCTTGTTAAGCAGCGGATAAGATGGAACAGGGGAACAATACAAACACTCCGCATACATTCTGACCTGCTTCTGAAAAGGCATACAATCGGCCTTTACACCATGCCGACACAGATCTATTGGTTCCTGAATGCGATAATATATTTGCCCGTTGTGCTCTACCAGATAATCTCAGGCTACCTGCAGTATTTTGTATCTTATGGCAACACGATTTCTTTTGCGGCATTGGCGTATTTTTTGAAATGGTTCACTGTTTTTGGCATGGTAGAATTCATATTCAATGTAAGCAATGGAATCTATGCAGCCAGCATGATAAACATACTGACAATAATAGTTTTTTCACTGAGCTTCATATTCGCATTATTCTCCATCATAAAATTCTCAGGATTCAATGTCTACAGCATCGCTTCGCTTCTCTTCTTCTTTCCTTACTATCTTGTCACGCTTGTTATCTACCTTTTTTCAATGGCCTATGAGCTGGTGACTGGAGATCGCGGAGAGAAATGGGAAAAAAGCTTGTAATGTGAAATTTATTTATCATTTTATTTATTATTTTTCCTTCTGAAGGCGTTCTTGAAGAATTCTATTATGAAACTGCTGCCCATCTTGGGTGTTCTTATCCAGCCTGCCCGCATGTTGAGTACAGAACGGGCAAAAGCAACGAAATTTGCGGCTGAGAGGACAATGCCGACCGTAAAAGCAGCTATGTAGAGCTTGAGAATATCCCTTGATTTTCCTGCACGACGAAGGCCTATTACACCCAGCGCCACGAATCCTGAAGATAACAACAGCATTTTCAGGAAATTTATTAAATCTGAAAGCAGGAACGGCTTTGGCGGGGTTATGATCCAGCCCAACTGGCCTGTGATAGCTGCTCCCAAGACAAACGGAGTGATTACGTAACCCGTTGTCATGAATATCATCATTGCCCTCTGCGAAGCTGTGAAACTTGGGCTAAACAGGATCTTTTTCCAGTGGTCCATAAACACGCGTGTCAGGCCGTAAGCCCAGCGCATCTGCTGCCTCAGGAAACTTCTGAGAGTAAAAGGCACTTCGCCTGCAACTTCCAGATTTGATATGTACAGGTTTTTGTAGCCTTTTTCCATTATAAGCAGCGAGAGATCTGCGTCTTCTGTAACGCTTTTTTCATTCCATCCGCCTACTGACAGCAAGACATCTTTTTTGATGGCTCCGCCAGTTCCGCAGAAAAAGACTGTCCTTGTTTTGTTCTGCAGTGGCATAATGCACTGATGGTAGACTATCAGCAGTGCTGCAGCAAACTTTGATATAATATTCTGGTCATAGTTGACAAAACTCATGCGTGACTGAACAATGGCCAGTTCCCTGTCAAAAGTAAACGGCGTTACCAGCTTCCTCAGGAAATCTTTCTTTGGCACGAAATCAGAATCAAAAATGACTATAATGTCGCCCCTGCAGTGCTTAAGCGTATTGTTCAATGCACCGGACTTGAAGCCCTTTCTGGTGGCTCGCCTTACGATACTCACATTTCTTTTTGCTTTAATAAAATCGTCCAAGATTGTGGGTGTAATGCCGTCATTACTGTCGTCAGCAACGATTATATGATACTTGTTCTTTGGATAATTAAAATTCAGGCATTTTTTTATGCATCTAACAGCTACAGGGTCGTTATACACCGGTATTTGTATGGTGACATTCGGCAATTGCCCGTCTTTGACATCCGGAAAGCTGTATCTTGGTGCTTTGACAAAAAAGGATGTAAATGCAAGCATGTAGTAAAGCACAGAGAAGAAAATGACAGGCACAAGAAACGCATTGTACAATAACAGGTTGATAATGTATGCTTCCATGCTATAATAATAAATCCAACTTATAAAAAGAATCTATAAGCGGTTTTGCTGCATATGTTTCTACCGGGCGTGGAAATATCTGCAGATATTGCCGAAGGCAATCTCGCACTTCGTGACATTCCTGCCCAGCGTTTCGTAATAGTCGGCAACCCTGTCCAGGAAAATAAGCCCGGATTTCTGCCGCGGCCTGCAGCCTTCGCCCTGAAGGATTATGTAGCCTTCGGTTTCTTCCATTATAGGATGCTGCCTGAGAAACGATCCATTGTGCAGATAATCCGGGGAGCTGATTCCCTTGGCCAGTATAACTGCATAGCCGCTATTCAGGGAGGCTTCAAGCTGCTCCTTTTCAGGATAAGGTTCGCTCGGCAGCCCGTAATAATTGAGCGGCACCCACACGTTTGACTTGGCCATGCATGTCATGTTTTTGCCGGCTAATTCCGTGTACAGCTGCGGGTTTTCCTGCTCGCGGATTGCAGATGGCATCAAGAGAAGGGACATGGCCGTGAGAAGGACGAATGAATAAAGCAGGATCTTTTTGTATTCGTGGCCTTTCACTGAAATAGCCGAGAAATAAGCGGCGCCGATAGTTATCGGAAAGAGATATCTTGCCTCTTTCAGCGGTATGTTTGCATAAGAAACCACAGAAAGCGCGGCAACAAAAAGAATAAGATAATAGTTCTTATTCCTCCGCGAAGACAGGCCAATCAAAAATAACGGGAGGGTGAAATTAAACGCAAACAGCAGGTCCGTAACCAGAAATGGCGACGCAACGCCGTCTCTATTGCGCATGTTGACATTCAGCGCGTAAGAATCGATGAAGCCGATAAATGGGTTGCCTGTATTTGCATAACTGAAAATGAGCCACGGCATAGCCGCCAGCAGTGCCAGTAGCAGCGAAAAAACTATTTTCCTGGCTTTTTTCTGAAGAAGGAAGAGGATTATGAAATTGATATTGGTGTATCTTGCGAGGACGGACAGACCGTAGTAAATGCCCGAGCGCCTTTCATAGATATGTGCAAGAAAGAGCTGGAGCAGGGCCAGAGAGAGCAGTTCGCTCCCCATTTTCAGGGCAAATACGAGGACAAACATATTCATGGAAAAGACGTAGAATGCCGTTCTGTCTGCGTCAAACTTCCCAGAAAACTTCAGTGAAGAGTAGAGGTGAAGCAAGGATACAAAAATAATATAGACATATTCAGAAGCAAGGCCGAGAAAACTGAACGCCAGAATTATCAGGGAAGGCAGCGGCTGCCTTATCCACTCGAAGTTAAAGCCATCGCCAAGAAGGTATCTTGCATTCAGCACGTAGCTGGAGAAGTCCCACGAGAAGCCAGTGGAGTGCTGGTAGATGAAAAAGGAAAGCGAGAACAGGAAGACTGCGCAGATTAGTTTGTTCTGGCGGATAAATCCGGTAAACCTGCTGATCTCCTTCAAGATACCACCAAATTTGTCCTTCAGAAGACTAACCAAGCACAACTGCGAGCCCTTAGATTATTGCTGTATAGAAACGCTTAAATAGATAAGTATACTAAGTATACTAGGTGTTAAAAGTGGACAAAACTATTAAAGTTGATGAGAACACGTACAGGATGCTGAACGAGTTGGTTGGAGAAATTCGTTCTGAGGAAAAAAGGCCTGTTTCTATAAACGAAGCACTTTCAAAGATCCTAAAAGAGAAAAAGAAAAAAAGAAATATCATGGATTTCGCTGGTTCTTGGAATATGAGCGACAAGGAAGCAGAAGAAATAAAACGCGACATCAAGAGGCACAGGAGATCATGGACGATAAGATATTGATTGATACGGACATCCTGATAGATTTTCTTAGGGGAGACAAAAACACCATAGAGCTAATAAGGGGGATAAATACACAGAGACTTATTACAACTGATATAAACGCATTTGAGCTGTATCATGGCGCTTACAAGAGCAAAAATGAACGGACAAATCTTGCCGAGGTTGAAAATCTGCTAGATTCTCTGGAGTTGGTAAGTACAGACAGGGAATCTATGAAGAAAGCTGCGGAACTTATATCGGACCTTGATAGGAAAGGCAAAACAATAGATATGGCAGATCTTTTCATAGCTTCTTTGTGCATCGTTAATTCTGCGATGCTGTTAACTCACAATAAAAAACATTTTGAGAGAATGGGCGTAAAATTGATTGAATAGATTAGACTACCAATCAACCACAATTCTCTTACGTTTGTCCTTGCATCAAGCCAAACCATCAGCCAAGCACAGCTACGAGCCTGGCTTATAGTCGAAAACAACCAGCACCAGCTTGTCGGCAGCAAGCGTCAGGTTCTTGTAATCAGTGCCCTGCAGGTAGATTGTATTGCCTTCTACTGTCACGGATGTCCCGTTGGCTCCGGTTGAGGGACCCTTAAGCCATAAAGAATTATTCAGTCCAGGTTTCAGTATTTCTGTGCCTGTCCTGTCGTACCATTTGTCGCCTGTGAAATATAGCGGCTCGAAGGAGAATATCCTGCCCTCGTAAGCAAGATATGTCTGTATCTTTCCCAGGTTTGTGACTACAACAGTGAAGTAAGCATTATCCTGCTGGCTCGAGCCGTCAAAAACCAGCATGACTCTTTCGTTTTGCAGGAATATGTTCCTTATTGACTGCTCATCGTTGGCAAATACATTTGAAGCAGCCTTTATGTCATTGGCAAACGTATAGACCTGGCTGCCGTGGCCCGGAATAGTTATCTCTTTGATCTCTCTTGGCTGCTCAATGCACGCGGATACAAAGATTATTGAAAATAATAAGATAGCCAGAATTTTCATGTGATAATCTTCACAGGAGTTTTTTAATAGCTTGGCAAAATTCTCAAAAAGCGCAGCTTTTTGGAATCTCGGAGAAGCTTCGCTTCTCCCAAGATCTAATAGTGATATATAAATCTTTCGCCGGCTATCCCCAACTCTTCATTGCAATATCTGTAACTCTTTTGCCTTTTTGCCAATAATCTCAACCAGTTTTTCATCCAATTCGTTCAAGACAAGCTTCATCTTGCTTACAAACTCTCTCGCATTCCTCATGACAACATCGGTTTCTTTGTAGTTTATAGAGATGCCGTACTGAACTGTCTCTCTTGCCCGCTTGATTTTCCACAGATAATCGATGTATTTTTCGCTTATTGTTATGGCTTCGATCTTGTCTTTTCTTTCCTTTAACTCATTGAATTTGCCTATCAAATCTTTGCTTATCTGTTCGCCAAAGAAATATTCCAGAACCGCTGCAGTCGTGGCGTGGTCTTTGCTTTCCAGCCCTATTTTTGTGAGCAATGACATGGCTGACTGGTACATGGCATAATATGCAGAAATGACTACCCAATCCTCATGCCCGAGTCTGCTCAAATCAGTCATAACTATCAGATTATGGTCTGCTTTTCTGATATGCCCTTCGCTTAACTGATTGTTTGGCTTTGATACTCTGAGACCTCTTTCTTCTTTGACCCTCTTCATCGACTTTACAATCATGTCTTTCGCTTTCATTTGAACACCAGATTCACAAATTTTTCTACGCCGTACAAAACATAATGGTCTTTTATAACTTCTTTGATCAGGGTCTTATCTTTCTGCCTTTTGAAATCCTCTAAAGTCATCACCACGGCATTAAGCTCTTTGCCATATTTTGCATATATTTCTTTTGTTATTTTATCTGTTCCGGCTTTTGTTCTGCTTATCAGCAGAATATCAATGTCGCTTTCTTTTGTCGCCGTGCCTTTGGTATATGAACCAAACAGAACAATCGAAATCGGAGTAATGGTTGATTCGGCAGATTTAACAAAATCCTCTAGTATTATTTTTAGCTCTTTGTTTGAATTGTAAAAATCATTTTTCTTTTCAATCTCACTTAGATTTACCAATGCGATTGTTTTTTCGGCGCCTAAATTTATAGAACAAAGATAAGATTTGCCTGCTTTTTCCTTGGTGATGACATCATCTTTGACTAATTTATTGACAGTTCTGTGGACGAACGAATAATACTCTTTTAGAGACTTGGCTATCTCATTTATAGTAAACTTTCGTTCCGTATTTCTTGCCAATAAATCAACAATTTTTAGTTCAAGCTTCATACTCAGGATACCACCTATCTTCAGATTCATGGTTAGCAAAGCTAACCTGAATCTCTAAGATAACTTATGTTATCTTAAGAGATGGTGGAGAAAACCAGTAAATCCACAAATATAAATGTGGTTTCCTGGTATCACAACCATCGTTTAGTAATACCACATACCACCGTTTTCGTTCAAAAGACAAGTCTTTTGGCGACTTAGGAAAGCTTTGCTTTCCTCAAGTCAAACGATGGTTGTTGATATTATCACTATTTATGATAATATTATCACTATTAGTGATATATAAGTCTTTCGCCGGCTCGCCGCCGAAACCTCTTCGTCCGTCAGCCTTCGGCTGAACGTTGCATTCGGGATCGTTCCTAACGGAAGCGCATAACAGCTATTAAGCGGTTACTTTTCCTTGCAGGAAACTCCACCCATATTTTGCTGATGCAAAACATCGCTTAATCGCATACGTTATAGGTGACGTTTACTTTACAGCTCAGCAAAATCAGGCTTTGCTTCAGTTCGTATGCGATGCGTGATCGGTTTTTTTAGCGTGTTTTTTCATGAAGAATTTGTAGCCGAGCAAGATCACCGCAAGTATGACGACAATTAATATAACGCCGCCAACATCGGTTACCGGAGGCAGAACAAGAGGCGGCCGTTCTCCAGCTGGCGTTTCAGCAGGTTTTTCAGAAGGGGGCGCAGGACCTGCTCGAGTACACCCGCTTGTATCGAACCTGCACGCGGTGCATTTCAGTGTACCGCTTTCAAATCCTTTGCTGGCGCATGTCTGGCCTGCCAGCTGGAATTCGTCGCATTCCTCGCCTGTTTCAAGAACATTGTTGCCGCACACGGCAAAAACCGGCGGGGTTGCCGTTTTTGCGCCCGTGATTACAAATGTCGAGAATCCTGCAGTCTCCGCTTCGTAAAGCACGTCCGTGTCTGTTTCCGATACCTTCGTCGTGGGCAATTTAGTCCACGCAGTCCCGACAAGCCTGCTCAGTGCAACTGTATTCGGATCGATGCTGTTTGAAGTGAACCATGTCTTCGGCACCTTGAATTTTATCTTCGCCTTGCTGAGGGTTACGGTGCTCACCGTTATTTCCAGGTATTTGTAAACCTTGCCGGCATCCGACGAGATGGCAAGGCCCGTACCTGAAGGCTGCGAGACCTCTTTGACCTTGACTTCAATATTCGTGGCGTCTGTTTTCGACGTCAGCTCCACGAATGTCACGGGAAGCTTCGTTTCCGTAATCTTGACATCCAGCGGCGTATCGGCAGTTATCTTGTTCACCGTTTCGGTTGTTGAAGGCAGTGAAGGTCCTCCTCCGCCACCTCCGCCTCCCCCTCCGCCGCTGCTTGTGCTTGCGGCTGCTGTTGCAACGCAGCCGCTCGTGCAGGCGAAGCCTGAGCCGCATGCAGAGTCATCCGTTGAGCATGATTCTCCTGAATCGCAGAATGCATCGCCGCAGAACGTCGAAGCGCTTCTGCAAATAGAGTGCACGCAGAAGCCGCCAGTGCAGCCCACAGCGAACGTGCATGCTAAGGTGTTAGCAGATTTGTTGATGGAAAGGTTGAAATTAGTGGTAACAGTATCGCCAAGTGTTTGGTTTGTCGTATTTGTCCCGTTAGCTGCGATCAGGGCAATTCTGTTTACCTTGAAAGAAACCACATCTCCAGAAGTTGCCTCGAATGAGATGACGTATTTGCCCGGGTCCAAGCCCGCAAGCTGGCCCTCACCTATCGTCACGGAGCTTATCGGATTTGTTGCATTGAAAGGTATAAAGGCTTCTATGATAGTGCCGTTAGGCGCCAGTGAGCCGTTGACATGGGCAATGCCCTTGAAGAAATATGGCGATGCCGCAAATGCAAGGTATGCGGAAAGAACTAAGGCAAATGTAAATGCCAGAAAAAATTTGCTTTTCACATTCGACCACACCGTTTAATTTAATTATAATTAGATAAAAATAAAAAAAGCATCAAAGCTCAAACCTGTCGGTTGCTGTCATGTTTATCCAGTAAGGATTTACATTTGTGTTGTTGACGAATTGCAATGTTGAGCCACCAGGATCTGTCCTGTCAGCCAGCACCCAGCCTGTACTTGAACCATTTATATTGTATCTCATATATCTCCAGTTTGAACCCAAGCTTGATAGTATTGAAGATACATTGAAATTACCTGTAGCGGATGCGTTTCTTCCTGTACCTATTATGTCCGACTCTATTGGCATATCGAATGAATTCCATCCCGGCGTTAAAGGCGCGGTTTCATGTTTGGTTATGTTGTACCATCCTTTGTAAGTTATCTTGGTTGTATTCGAGTGCGTTTGTGTTATTGTTTCTGTGATATTTTCGTTTGATGTAGCACTTATTGAATTTATATCTGCTGTTGCATTGAGTGTGAGATTGAAATATACCGGTGGATCCCATCCTAATCTGGCTGTAGTATTAACGACAACGAATAATGTATTAACGCCGCTTGTTGAAACATTGTACTGGAATCCTGCAAATGAATAAACGTTCGATACTGTCGAATCTAAAGCAGATCCCATTTGTGTATCGGTTCCTGAGTCGAATGCGCCGTTGCCGTTTGTGTCGTTCATCAATCTAACATTTACAATATGGTCATCTGTCAACCCGCTTGCAGCTGCTCGTATAATCTTAATAACAGAGATGTTTACACCCTCGCCTGTTGCAGTGAAGTTCAACCTCACAAGGGCAACATTTGCTTCATTTGAAGGCAAACATCTTTTCGTATTCACCGCACATTCAGGCGCATCGGATCCTTGGCCTCCTACGAGACTTACACCTGTAACACTAAGTCTTCCGAATATCAAAACCTGGCTGCCTTCTGCTGTTGTCAGTGTCTCTGTTATGTTGAATGCAGAACCAGAGCCAATAGTATTAACGTCACCGGTGCCGTTAATATTAAAGCGGAATGTCTTCCCTACAGCATTGCCTGATGTATTGACAACAACAAACAGTGAATGCGCTGATGTTGTAATATTGAAGTTTATCCCTGCAAATACATATTGCCCGGCAGTTGTTGAATTCTGGGCTGTGGCTATTTGTGAATCACTTGTCAGATCGAATACACCATTCAGATTCGTGTCATTGTACAATCTGATATTAATTATATCTGTGTCATTTGAACTGCCGCTTCGTGTAATTTTTATAATGCTAATGTTCATTCCTTCGCCTGCTGCAGATAAGTTGTACCTCATTATCGACATATTTGAGGATCCGAATGCTATTGTTGTGTTTGCAACATGTGTGCCTGTCATTGCCAATGTTCCAAATATCTTTGTTGTGTTTGACTGTGTTGTTGTAAGTGTGATGTTCGTTGAGCCTGTTAAATTCTCTCCAGATGCGCTGCCAATCAAACTGACGTCACCTCTTGCTACTAAGCTTAAATTGAATGTAAAACCTCCAATAGTTGTAGAACTGTTAGTCGACACGACAAATAAGAGTGTTTTGTCACTGCCTGCTGGAATGTTGAGCTGGAAGCCTGTGAAGACATACTGGCCTGAAGGCGATGTTGTGTTAACCCCGACTGTTCCTAGTGATGTGTCGCCTGAATTGAATGTGCCGCTTAGATCAGTGTCGTTGAATAATCTGTTCCTGTTCTGGTAATATTGAGTACAGTAACATTGGCACCTTCGCTGGTTGCTGTAATATTCAACTGCAATACGCTAAATCCGCCTGTGTTTATCTCAACGAAATCTGCATTCAATACCTTGCCTGTTAAGGTTACTGTGCCATAGATTAAGATTCTGTTTGATACAGGTGTTGTCAACGTTTCAGTTACATTATTTGCTGTTGTCTCGGTTATGGTATTTACATCGCTTGTTGTGTTGACATTAAACCTGAATGTCTTTCCGCCTGTTGCTGCTGCGCTTGAAGTATTAGTAACAACTATCAATGATTTTCTGCTACCCTGTGGGATGTTATACGTCAGTCCTGCAAATTCATACTGTCCAGCAGATGTTGTGTTAACAGCTGGCCCTATTTGAGTGTCGCCTGCGTTGAATGTACCTGAAAGGTCCGTGTCGTTGAATAAGCGGACATTAGAAATATCGTTGTCTGTCGCTGACTCGTTGCGTGTAATTTTTATCACGCTTACGTTCATTCCTTCTCCGCCTGCTGTCAAGTTAAGCAGCATCACAGAAACGTTTGCAGTATTTATTACCCTTGTTGCAGGAGCAAGGCTGCTGCCTGTAATGCTAAGTGAGACTGTTTCTGCAGTATTCGATCCGGTACTTGTGAGTGTTATATTAGAAGAACCTGTGAGGTTTTCACCTGTAGTAGTACCAATCAAATTGGCAGCACCTGTGCCATTTAACGCAAGATTGAATGTGACATCATTTGTATTGTTTGTTGTTACCACTAAGAATAATGATTTACCAGCTACTGGAACATTGAAGCTAAGGCCGCTAAATACATACTGACTTGATGTTGTTGTGTTCAAGCCTACCGTTCCTAGTGCTCCGTCGCCTGCGTTGAATGTTCCGCTTAGGTCAGTGTCATTGTATAATGAAACATTGAATATATGGCCATCTGATGCGTTGCCACCTCTTGTTACGTTGAGGACAGTTATGTTTACACCTTCACCCAAAGGTGTTATGTTGAATCGGATTACAGAAATGCCATCTGCGCTTATTGAAACAGCTGAATTGATAACATTTGAGCCTGTAAAGGTAACCTTGCCATGAATTGTTGTTGTTACTGATTCTGGTGTTGTAAGCGTAACATTTGCATCTGCTGTCAGGTTTCTGCTTGATTCTGCACCTACCAGCTGGATATCTCCTGTTTTATTCAAACTAAGGCTGAATCGGGTGCCACCTGTTCCTGACGCACCTGATGTATTCACTACCACAAACAGTGTGTTGATGCCTGATGTTGAAATATTATATTGGAAGTTTGTTATTACAAACTTTGCAGCTGCTGTTGTGGTATTGAGAGCAGGACCTATCTGTGTATCGGCCGCCGCATCGAATGCACCATTGCCGTTTGTATCATTGAACAATCTTACATTTGTCAGGTTTGCTTCTGTTGCTGTTCCGTTTATTGTAACATTAATTAGTGATATATTGAAACCTTCGCCAGTTGCGCTGAAGTTCAGCTGCAGTATTGCTAGGTTAGCAGTATCAACAACAATTGTTGCAGGTGAACGCGATGTTCCAGTTACTGTTAGTGTTCCATGTGATGTTGCATTGCCGGACATTGTTGTTGTTAACGTAATATTTGTGCTTGCAGTCAGATTTAGGCCGGATGCACCAGTTATGGCATTCATATCGCCTATTGCAAGTATGCCTGCGCCAAATGTGCGGCCACCTGTATTATTAACAGTGAGAACAACAAACAGGCTCTTGTCACTGCCTGCTGGAATGTTGAGCTGGAAGCCTGTGAAGACATACTGGCCTGAAGGCGATGTTGTGTTAACCCCGACTGTTCCTAGTGATGTGTCGCCTGAATTGAATGTGCCGCTTAGATCAGTGTCGTTGAATAATAACTGCTTCGCCTGTTGCTGAAATATTGAGCCTGATTACACTTAATCCGGCCTGATTAATTGCGACAGTTGATGGATTGAGAGACGTGCCTCTTACTATCATGCTGCCATGTATTTTTGTTTCGACAGACGAGGTTGTAGTTGTAAGGGTGATATTCGTTGAGCTTGTGAGGTTTTCTCCTGTTGTTGCACCTATAACGCTATAATCGCCTCTGTTGGCAAGACTGAAATTGAAGGTCTTATTACCTGCTGTTGATGAGTCATTTATTGTAATGACAACAAAGAGTGTTTTTCCTCCTGCTGTGAAATCGAAGCCCAGTCCTGCAAATACATACTTTCCTGATGCTGATGTATTTAACGGGTTTCCAATTCTTGTGTCGCCTGAGTTGAATGTGCCGCTTAGATCAGTGTCATTGAACAATGATACATTGTACACTTCTCCGTCAGCAACTGATCCAGTTCTTGTGAGATTCAACACACTAAGGTTCATGCCTTCTCCTGTTGATGTAAAGTTAAGCTGCAACACAGTCAATCCAGATGTATTGACAACCTTGTTTGCAGGTGCTGTTGTCCTTCCTGTAACAGTTGTTACCCCATGTATTGTTGCCGTGTTTGATGTAGCAGTTGTCAGTGTTTCTGTAATATTTGCACCGGATGTTGTTCCTACTGCATTTATGTCAGAAGCAGACGCTAAGCTCAGGTTGAATGTGTTGCCTGCGGTTGAGTTTGTCGATACCACAACAAGCAAGGTGTAGTTTGCAACTGATGTGGTTGATATGTTGTAATTTATTCCAAGAAATTCATACTTGCTGCTTGCTGTAGTGTTCTGCGTTGTTCCTATTCTAAGATCGCCTGCGTTGAACGTGCCTGAGAGGTCTGTATCGTTGAACAAGGTAACGTTGAATATATTTCCTTCAGCGGCTGTTCCGCCGCGTGTCAGCTTTATCACAGAGATATTCATTCCTTCATTTGTTGATGTGAAATTTAATTGCAGAACAGAAATACCTGCCACATTAACCGCTCTTGTTGTCTGCAACAGGTTTGTGCCTGTTACTGACAGTGTTCCGCCTATTGTTGCTTGGCTTGAAGTGGTTGTTGTAAGAACTTCTGTCACGTTTGTTGCTGTAACAGCGCCAACAGCTTCTATGTCGCCTGTGCCATTGATGCTCAGGTTGAATGTCTTTCCAGCAGCTCCTGCCGCTGTTGATGTATTAACAACTATAAAGACGCTGTTAACGCCGCTTGTTGTAATATTAAACTGGAAAGTTGTCGTAAATTTGAATGTACTCGCTGTTGTTGTATTAAGTTGTGGGCCTATTGTTGTATCGCTTGCTGAATCAAAAACGCCATTTCCGTTTGTGTCGTTGACAAGCCTTACATTCGTCAGGTTCGCCTCTGTGGCGCTTCCTATCACCGATATGTTGAATGTCGCTATGTTAAATCCTTCGCCAACTGAAGTAAAGTTCAACAGCATAACAGATGTCTCTGTTCCTATAGGCACTGTAGAGTTGACAAGGTTCGTGCCTGTTACAGTCAAGTTGCCGAATACTGTTGATGACGTTGAAGTAGTGCTTGTCAGATTTTCTGTAATATTTACTGCTGTTGTTGCACCGATTGCGTCAACATCTGTTGTTGTATTTATAGAGAAGTTAATTTGCCTGAGCACAGACGTTGCTGTAGTGCCAACTTGAATAACAGCAAACAAGCTTTGGTTTGCGCTTGTTGTTACATTGAACTGGAAACCTGTAAAAGTATATTGGCCACCTGTATTGTTTGCTGTTTGTGTTGAACCTATTTGTGTCGTGTCTGTTGTAGCTGAATATGTTCCACTAAGATCGGTATCGCTGAATAATTTAATATTTACTATTTCTGCTTCTCGTGCATTTACTCCTGCGCGTGTTAATTTTATAACTGATATGTTCATCTGCTCGCCGGATGCGGTGAAGTTATAACGGATTACAGAGACATTAACAGAATTGACAACAACTGTTGTTGCTATCTGGTTTGCTCCGCTTATGTTCAATAGTCCTGAAACTGTGACATTAGTGGTTGATGCGTTGAAGAATCCGTTTGAAGTTCCACGCACCTGCACAACGAATGTCTTGCTGCCGGTTGTTGTTGGCGCCTGGAAGTTTTTTACTGTTATATTAAACTTTCCACCGACACCAAGATTACCTCCTGATCCAGGACCTGTACAGTTTATTGCATTTAACGCTGCTGTTACAGTCTTTGTCCAGCCACGATCACACGTCACATCACCGGCAGCAGGATCCGTATATGCGGAAGCCGTGTAATCTATCATGATGCTGTTTATAGTCTCGCCGCCTGTGTTCTCAACAGTGAAATTGTAATTATCAGAAGCTGTTATTTTCGTTGATGTGAAATCGAGTACAGCTGTGGCAGTTAAATCTGTGATCTGCGTTTCACCAACTGGATTAAGAGGCAATCCGGTTGCTGTTACAGATATAGCTGATGAGCTTCCTGTAACAGGCACGTTTGCTGCTATGCTAATGTTTGCATCCAATAGATTGCCACCAGTTGCTGTTGAATTTATATCGTAAGCAAGTATCAATCTTGTGTCTGCAGTTGCAGTCACATTAAGCAATTGTGAAGTCCCACTACCAAAAATCAGAAGGCTGCTTGTCTTGGTTGCTGTGGCGATAAGGAAGTCGCCGGCGTTAATGCCTCCGCTCCTGTCTGTGTCATTGTACAATTTAGCAGCCGAAACATCGTCGTTATTGGTGTTGTTCATTGATACATTAATCTGTGTAATATTCATCTGCTCGCCAGCTGCCGTTAATGTGATGTTCAATATTGGGACATCAAGCTGGCCGTCGTTTGCTGTTGCAGGTGTGAGATCAGAGCCTGCAATGGTCAAAGTACCAAATATCATTGTCACGTTGCCGTTTGTAGTAGTCAGTGTGATGTTCGACGAGCCTGTTATGTTCACATTAGATGTAGCGCTGAACGCATTCAAGCTGCCTGTAGAATTCAAGCTCAGGTTGAAAGTAGCGCCGCCGGTGCTTGCTGAACCGTTTGTTGTAACAACTACAAGCAATGACGAGCCTGCTGTTGTTACACTGTAGTTTATTCTCCTGAACAGATACGCACTTGCAGTTGTAGTATTAACTCCTACAGTCGCGCTTGTTTCTGTTCCGTTCAATATTGCTAAGTCGCCTGCGTTGAATGTTCCGCTTCTGTCTGTGTCGTTGTACAACGTTACATTAAATATGCCATCGTTATCCGTAGCTGTTCCTGTTCTTGTAATGTTAATCTGTGTGATGTTCATCTGCTCGCCTGTTGCTGTGAAGTTCAGCAGCAGCACTGCTACTCCAGCCGTGTTTATTGCTGTGGTATTGGAATTCAGGGCTTTGCCTACAATTGAAAGCGCACCGTGTATTGTTGTTGTTCCTGATTGTGCACTAGCGAACGACATATTTGCAGTACCAGTGCTTGTAAGATTTTGTGCTGTTGTAGCACCGATAACATTTATGTCTCCTGAGTTATTCAAACCAAAGGAGACTGTTCTGCCTCCTATTGCTGCTGATATGTTTGTTACAAGTATAAGCCTGTGTGGTATCGATCCGGTAGAAATATTGAACTGGAATCCTGTGAACGTGTATTGACCAGAAGATGAAGTGTTTAATGCCGCACCAAGCTGTGTATCTGTGCCTGAATCAAAGGCAGCGTTGTTATTCGTGTCGTTGAACAACCGCACCAAAAGAACATCGGTGTCTGCGGCACTTCCTGATCTTGTAACATTGAAAACAGTTATGTTCATGCCTTCTCCTGTTGCGTTCAGTTCAAAGTAAGCCATGACAAGATTAGCTGTATTCACTGCTTTTGATGTAGGAGCAAGATTATAGCCAGTTACTTGGAGGCTGCCGTGAATTGTCGCCTGTGCAGACTGAAGGGTTGAGACATTCACTTCAGTCACATTTGCGCCAGAAGATGTACCGATTGAATTGACATCAGAAGTTGCATTTATGTTGAAATTGAATGTTCTGCCTGCTGTTGCAGATGTATTTAAGTCAACAACAAGGAACAGCGTGTCATTATTCGTCACGCGATAATCAATACCCGCAAAGAGATATTGTCCGTTTGTAGTTGTTGTAGAGGCATTGAAAACAGGTGTATCCGTAGAATCCAGCACATTATTCTTGTCCGTGTCATTTACAAGCCTTACTGTCTTGAAATCAACATCAGTTGCGGTCCCTGCACGTGTGACTTTTATTACGCTTACATTGAATGCCTCCCCAACCGTAGTGAAAGCGTATCTGATCACTGTTATGTTCGTGCGGTTAACCACCACGTTTACAGGCGTCATTGAGGTTGCTGTTATATTTATCGTTCCACTTACAACAACATTGGGGCTGCTTTCATTTGCAATCGTGTACGTGCCGTTTGCGAGAGAACCATTTACAATTATAGTGAACCTTCTTGTTTGAGCTATCGCCGATGCGCCCCAGTTATTTATGACTATGTTTGTAGACTGACCCTTTTCAAGCTCGCTTCCAGTCCCAGCAGGCTTTAAACATCTAATAATATTATTTGCCGAGTCATTTGCCAAATTCCAAGCAACTCCTGTTGTTGCCGGAATTTTCGGACATGTGACATTTGCTTCGCCTGTATCTGTGAATCCTGAACCCGTATAACCTATCCTAATTTCATCTATGCTATCGAAATTGACTCCATCGGTTGCGTTGTTTGTTATAGTGAAGTTGTAGCTTCTCTGCTCATCTATACGCGATGTCGTGTCGTTCACGCTTGCTGATGCCTGAAGCTCGAGAAGTGTAATTTGCAAAAGGGAGCTGTTTGAAATGAAACTTGTAGTGGCTGTAGTATTGTATTGAATTGATACATTGAATGTTGGCGTTCCAGGGCTGTTTCTTGCAGTCAGGCCGAGGACGCGCAGTTGAACAACACCTGTCAGTGTTGCGTTCGCTTGCGTGGTGTTGCCCGTGGCGTTACAGGCAAGAAGCCCGCTCAGAGGCGAGATATTAATCCATGTATCAGTGCCGCTGTTAGGACACCTCAGGTTTTGTGCTGTTATGTTCACAAAACCGGCTTCAGAGATGTTGACGTATATTGTCCTAATATCCGTGTTCTGCCCACCGCCGACGCTCGTCAGGTTTATCGTCAGGTTCAGGTCAATGCCTGTCTGGTTTGTATCAAAGGTGGCGTTGCCAAATACTACGTTGTTCGAGCTTAAGGAAACGGTGGCGAAGCCTAGAACATAGTAAGCCGTGAATACGAGCGCAAAGACTGCTGCGAATATCAAGCCTGCCTGTATGAGACCTTTCAGTCCTTTCATTCCTTTGAGACCTTTCTGGCTTTTGTCCATTCTTTATCCTTCCGGATTCTAGTCGTTTGTCTGCTTGATTGTTCTGTAGATGATGGAGCGCCCCACGCGGGTTTTCTCGAGCTTTCCCTGGTTCATGAGCGCTTCCAGATAGCCGATAGCTACCTCCCTGCGCATGTTGAGCTTTTTTGCAACCTGAGAAGTAGACATCAGATCCTTGCTGAGAATGTCAATGATCTTTTCCTCAACCACATTCTTTCCCCTTATCATTGCAAATACTTTTGTTCTGCGTGATATTTAAGCGTAATGTGCATGTAATTTTGCAACCTTATGGTGAAGAAAGTGACCGCACCATGACCGCATAATGGCGGCAATTTCATAAAAGTTCATATATTTCGCTGGATGCGCTCCCAACAACCAACAAAATGTTCAAACGGCAGCGAAGATTGGGTGTTGCGCTACTTTATAGGCTCGAGCTCTGCTTCTATAAAATCAGGACTAAACAGCCAGAAAAGCCTCTCAATCTTGAGCGGGAACCTGTCAGCAAGCGGCTGGAAAAGTTTGTTTGCTAAAATAAGCCTCCGCTTGGTACAGTTGAATTTTGGATAGCCTATGTGCTGCGGCTGCCAGAACTGGTTAAAGGTGGTGTAAGTGAAGCCCTTCATGTGGTCGGGGGTGGAATAAAGGTTTGGATTCAAAGCGTGGGGGACAACTATCTTTAGTCTTCCTTTCTTTCTCAGAACGCTGTGGAATTCCTTCATGGCCTGCAGTGTATCTGCTATATGCTCCAAAACATTTTCTGTCAATATCTCGTCAAATGAATTTTCTTTAAAGGGTAGCGCCTTTGCATCTCCGACTACATCAGGCTTGGCGTCTTTTTCTATGTCCAAGTGGATGTAGCCCTCTCTTCTGCTGTCAAAGCAACCGATTTTCAGCTTCATACAACCATCTCAACGCCTATTGATCCGCCGTATATTTTGTTATTGCCGCAGCCTATTTCGAGAATCATAAACACGCCTCATTTGCAGCACAAGGGCTTATCAGAATTTATGCAGAATCCTTTAATACCCTAATTGCGCGAAAAATTTGATTTAGAAAGTGGTTCACTTGATGGTTTCACGCAGATTGTGAAAGGGAAAAAAATAAGAGAAAAAGAAAAAAAAGAAAAAATTGTTTTCTTTTAGACTGCGGCTGTTGTCTTTACTCCGTTCTTCAGAACAACACGAGCTCCCATGAGGTCGCTTGAGTGTGCACCGAAGTCCTGCAGCCAGCCTGTGGCTACTCTTGTGTCGCCAGCAGAGTGTCCTGCTACAACAAGGGCTGCTTTTCCAGTTGTGAAGGCGCTTGCTACATAATCGAGCAATGCTGTTCCTACACCCTGTGCCCTGTACCAGTCTGTGTTCCTTGTCTTGCCGGCTGTCGCCAGTTCGGCTACAAGGGTGTTGACTGCCGGGCCGCCGACTAGCACGAGGTTCTTTGTGCTCTTGTCAGCCGAAGTAACTTCGCTGTCGAGCTTGCCCAGTGCTGTCTTTATCGGAGTTGCTGACTTTATCGTACCGCCTGCTGCGCCTGTGCTTGTGGAGACAGTTGCGTCCTTTTCTAGTACAAACACATTGGCGTACACCTGATCATCTGGATACCATGCCCAAGCCCTGTTCTGGTCTTTTGTGTTGACTTCGACATACGTGCCCCAGAAGTCAGCGAATTGCACCAGGTCGCTGTTTGCATCGGATGTGGCACCTGTGTAACCCGTATCACCTTTCTGTTCCCTGTACGAGAACATAGGCGGGTTGACTACTGATGTTTCCTCGTTGCCGCTTCTTGTCTCTGTAACGCCCGTAAACAGCACAGTGTTGATGTCACTGTTGTCATCCTGCTCTTCTACAAGCAAGACCGTTGCGTTGCCGTCAACAACAGAAGCGCTTCTCGCCATGGATATCGTTATCGTGTCCACGTCTGTGTTGAGGATGCGGTATTGTCCCCACCCGTTTGCTGTCTTGCCCAGCCGGAAGAATCTTGTTGTGTCTTCACCGATTATTCCGATTGTGCCGTTCAGCGCGGATGCGTCGCCCCTCTCGGTTGTCGCTGCTGTTATTGTCAGGCCGTTGCCTGTGCTGCCTGTTGTTGTGTCGTTCCATGACAGGGTTACTGCTCCCGTAGGAAGCTGTATCTTTGTGCCGTTCGCGAAGTTTCTCTGGGATATAGATGGTCCCAGGGTTACTGCTTCCCCGAACGAAACAAACCCGCCACTCTTTGTCTTTAGTCTCGGGAACACTGACAGGAAATTGCCTGTGTTGTTGTAAGCTGCACCGTCTCCCCATGTTACGATCAAATTCGGGTTGTCTGTGTTGTTGACCAGTAACTGGAAGAAGTACTGCTGGCCGTCTATGACCTTTGTCACTCGCGTGTTGCCGACCTCAATGAACTTCACTTCAATTGCCTTCCCAGACATGACATCCCTGATCTCTGCCTTTGCATCTGCCGTCCCCAGTGAGGACAGTGACGTTAGCTCGAAGATCCTTGAGAAGTCGCCCGCGTCAACAACGAAGTAGTGGTTTCTCTGGACCGGCTGGCCTTCAACAACAACGATTCTGTCTGCATTGTCGTCCTGCAGAAAGACACTTGTTTGCGTAGAGCTGTTTATGTGCCCCCATTTTACGGTTCCTTGGTCGCCCCTGTCGCTTGTGAACACAAGGTTGAGGTCTTTTGTGCCTGATGGCGTCAGTTCAAGTTTGTCTCTGGCGTCGCTCTTTGCATCCACTGATAGCGACGAGAATGCAAGATTGAAGGTCTTCCATACGGGGTTGTCAAATGTTCCGCCAACCTTCAGGAAGTCTTTTCTTGAATCCTGGCCTACATAGTAGATGTCGATGCCTGTCAGCTTGCCGCCGGATACTGTAATCACTCCGAGTGTTCCATCGATTGTCTTTTCTGATTCGCCGCCTGTTTTCGTCTTCACTTGCGTTGCGTTTGTTATAATCAGCCTTCTTGCTCCTAGAAGAAGCGATGAAGAGCTGACTGTTCCTTCCTTGCTTGTGAAGAACACGTCGTCCACGAAAACCTCAAGCCCGCCGACAGTTGCTGATTTGCCCTTGTCGATGGACTTCGAATCCGTTCCAACCTGTACTCCTACAGTATCAGCGTCTGATACTACAAGAAGTTTTACGCTGTACGCTATGTTGTCTATTGTTATTTCTACTGTTTCTCCTTCTGCCATTGTTCTCGTATCCGAGCCGCCAAACAGTTCTACAACAGGTGTTGCTGCTACTGCTGTCGTGCCAGAGGCGAATGTGTACTTGTTTCCGAAGAGGTTTATCTTCTCGCCGACTACTGTTGTTGAATTCACTTCGTCGTTGAACACTACCCTGCTTCTCACAAAGTAAGATGTTGTGGTAGCTGATGTGCCCAATTCGCCGAAGAAGTAAGTCGGGTCTGGAAGGTCTCCAGAAACCTTGTTGTAGGTCATGTTGAAGTCGTCCGAGAAGTCGATGAACTGGTCGAAGTCGTATGTAGTTCCTGCATCGCTGTCGGATACAGTTCCTGACTTAAGCAAAGTCGGGAGATCTGTGTCGGACATGGATGTCCTTAGACCAGTCTTCTTCAGGTTGTTGTCCAAGTATACCTTCTCGTTCGCTGTGTGCACTGACCTGCCTTCGCCTGATACGGTTGCTATTCCAACTGAACCAGGCACTGGTACATTTGTCGTAACCTCTCCACCGAGACGTGCTGCTACGTCCACTGCACCAACAACGTCGCTAGGAGCTGCTAGTGCGCCGACAATTACAAGTACGTCTGCGCCGTCGGATGTAACAAATGGCGATGGATAATTCTCGAGCTGCGCTAGTGCTATCGTAGAGCCTGCCATAAGGAAGCTCAACGAGCCTGCAGCTACTATTTTTTTCCATTGCATTTTCGTTTTCCTCCATGTATAATTTCTTCAGAGAAGTTCTGCAACTTCTCTGAGATCCCAAAGAAGTCTTTGACTTCTTTGAGGATTTACAGCAGCATTCTTTCGAATGCTGCGTTCTGGTTTGTCCGGATCAAACCGAGATTCGGTTTGAGCATAAAATAGATAAACTGCGTTTCTCAAGACCCTTCCCAAAAGAAAGGCTTCTAGAGAGGCGCATCTACCACTTTTTATGTTCTATCTAATTGACCATGCTATATATATAAGACTGACTTGAAACAGTTGCAACCGTTTCACTCGACCGTGTACTTGATATATAGTAACATTTACACAGACTATAAATGGAATATAACAGTTTACAAGCTTCTATTTAGCCTTATAAAGTACTAAAACATTCTTTCTAAACTGTACTGTTAACAATGTGTATTTCTACTCTTTAGCCGGCTTTTCGGCTGTTTTTTTGGCCTTTTTCAGCCTTATGATATTTGTCCTGCCTTTGCGCGTCTTTTCGACAAGCCCGCGTTCAGACAGGTCTTTGATGATTCTTGATACTTTAGGCTTGCTGAAATCAAGATCTTTTATTAGCTTCCTCTGGTCGACATCCTTGTTTTCCTTGAGCAGAATCTCCATCACCTTCCTTTCATTTACCGTAAGAATAGGAAGCACGTCTTTCATGCTTGGCTTTCTCAGAAACATGAAGTATGTTACAGCCATGATTGCCAGAAGAATAAGCAAAACAGGCACAACAGGCATCTCGCTTATGCTGACCTGCTCGTAAACCAGTGAGATATCATACGTTTCACCAAGCTTTGGCTCGTTTGCTATCCACTCTACAAATATTCGCCTGCCGTCCGTGTTTTCCCTGCCCCACGACGGCTCAAATCTCGGGAGGCCCGTGCCTTCAAGGCGGGTCTTTTCGACGAGTGCCGTGCCTAATGAAAGGCGCACCGTAACGGAGAACTTGTTTGTAAGCTGCGTAAGGGAGAATTTCTGGCTGAAAATAAGCAGGTCTCTCAGCTGTCTTGAGGCATCAATAGACCTGAATTTGTACGTCATCCTGGATGCTTTGACATCATCGCAAAGGATTGATGTTCCTACGTCCTCTACCACAGAACACTGGACAGGCATGTCGTCAGCGAGCACCTGGACATTCTGGATCCTGGATAGCAGGAAATAATCGCTTTTCGTTATGCTTTCATTATACCGGAGCACCACGGTCCAGTCGGCGCTTCTGTCGTCGTTCAGCGATATGTCGGTTGTCCACTCCGAGAGATCGGCGAAAGCCAGTGCAGGCAGTAAAAGAAAGGCCAGAAGCCACTTAGTCATAAGTATAATCTGCATCTAGAATTTAAATGCTCACTTTCTCTCTGGAGATATTATTATGCCGCCTGCGCCGGCTGCTGCAAACTGGTGGACAACGCCTGCGAGAAGATTTGCAAGGTTTTGAACTTCATCGAGCGCTATCTCTTTCCTGTCAGGCCCCAGGATTTCAACTGCTGAAGGGCCGTATACAAGCACTATGTTTACAAGCGTGAACATGTCCTTTGCAAAGAGTTTCACTTCTACTACCTGGGAATAAGCCTCTTTCACGCCTTTCATGGGGTTTTCGACTTTTTCGATGTCCCCGAACTTCTTTTCATAGACAAGCACGCTCTTCAGGCTTTCAAGCTTCTGTATATGCGTTTCAAGCGCGTTCTTTACCACATCTTTCTCAATACCAAGGGCTTCTATCATGAAAATGACTTCTAGCCACTTCTCTTTCCTCTTGTCTTTTATTTCCTCGGTTGTCATAGGAGCGCCTATCTGTATAAGACTTGAAGAAACCTTTATATGCGATGCGAACAAGTAACTTTATGCTTCTTGAGGTAGTCAAGTCTCCGGCAAAAGCCCTTGCCGGTGCAAAGAAGAAAGGCGAACAGCATACCATCAAGCTGCTTCTTATAAATTCTCTTCTGATTGCCGCAGCATTCGGGCTTTTCCTTGTGAGATTCTCCAGCCTTTCCACGGCATTTGCAAATATCGCACTCATTGCGGCTTCAACCGGGTTTCTTCTCTCACTCGTCCTTTCGGTGTTCTTTGCCTACATCCTCCAGATCGTCGTAAACACGCTTGGAGGCAACGGTAAATACATGGACGGCCTTGCGGCCATGGTTTACAGCCTGACTGCACTTGCCCTTGGCCTGTTTGTATCTTCGCTGTTGTTTTTCATACCTTCTCTTGGTCCAATGATAGCGTTGCTTATACTGTCTGTTACATCAGCACTCAGCATGGCAACCCTTTACAGGGCCATCAAGGAGCTGTTCAGGACGGATATGATAGTTGCTTTCGTCTCGGTATCGGTCCTTATACTTTCCGTTGTAATAGCTGTTTACGGCACAGGCGCGCTGGCTGTTGCAAACATGTTCATGATGGGTGTGTAAATGAACCGGGCTTTTAATGCTGTTTTCGTATTGCTTGGCATCATATCAATTCTCGGTGCCGTTTTCCTTATTTACGGCATGTCTATATTCGAGGGCAACCTTGATGAGGTGCTTGCCCAGTCGGCTTCAGGAGCAGTGCCTCTGGATCCGCAAAGCGTCCAGCAGATAGCAGCACAGGCCAAAAGCGTGTTGCTCTTGGGAAAGATCTGGGCTGTTGTTGTGATTATCGCTTCCCTGGGCCTTATCTACTACTTGATTGGCGACATGCGCAGGCAGCGAAGCATCGTCGCCAGGAAGAAATAAGCCCCTTTCTTTTCAAAAAAGAAAGGCCAAGTCAGCAAGCTACCTCCGGTAGCTTATTCGTACGGGTTCAAAGAAAATTTATTTATTATTTCTGTCAATATAACCCTCTATTAACAACTTTCTTGTAATCTTCATGATATGCTCTTAATACTCCCACGACTAATTCGAGGAAAGCAATAGCTTTCCTGAATTTCTCAAAGGACTTTTCTGAAGTCCTTTGCAGAAAAGTCGTGGGTTTCTGAGAGCATCTTCGAAGAGCAAAGCTCTTCGAGACCTTGCAGAACTTTGTTCTGCAAGGTGTCATCCCAACATTGTTTGTGTAATACATGGTGAAACAAGTTTCACCTGTACAGGAAGAACTCCGTTCTTCCTCGTATCTGCTGTCTAATCCTAAATCAAGCAAAGCTTGATTTGGATTCATTAGAAAATCTATGAGATTTTCTATGCACCGAAATAGCTTTGCTGTTTCGAGTGTCTCAAAGGATTTTGAAGAAATCCTTTGCAGAAAAGACAGCAGTTTTAAACAATGTTGCGGATAAGAATCAATTCTAATTAATGTATAACTAAACTTTAGGATATTTTCAAGCCACCGTAGCTCAGTTGGTAGAGCGGCAGTTTCGTAAGAGGAGAAAACTACGTTTCTCCTTCTAACCTCTTCCTTTTGCAGAAAGGAAATGGAAAAGAAATAACTGCAGGCCAAGGGTTCGACTCCCTTCGGTGGCTCTATTTCTTCTTCAGCACGAAATCAACTTCTGCAATGCCGCCGAACTTGTATGCCAGAAAGCGCTCGGAGAACCAGTGATTCCTGTTGAGCAGCCAGTTCCAGAACATGCAGAAAGGCTTGAGAAGAAAGCTCATGCTTTTGAAATTGTCTGGATCGTCCCATACAAGCTTCACAGAAACTGCTTCAAATAAGCCTCTCGTGTCTTCGAGGACGCTCCATATAGAGAACCCGTGCCAGTGGACATGCACTGCGTAGCCGCGGGTGAAATAAGGCACGTTCAAAACCAGAAGGCCGTCGGGCTTCAGTATCCGGTGCAGCTCGCGCAGGACTTTGTCGGGCTCTTTCAGGTGTTCCAGCACGTGATTACAGTAGATTTCGTCAACAGAATTTGCCTTGAAAGGATATGGGATTTTGTCCAGATCAACGTTTTTGTCCACCCTTGCATCAGGGTATTCGGAAAGATTGTCGACGTTGATCCATCTTATTTGCTCAACGGATTCTCTATAATCTTTCCCTGAACCTAGATTGACTACTGTTCTTTTTTCCATGAAATACTGACACCTGGAACGCTATTTAGAACCAGTCGTTTCCGAGCATTTAAATCCTTTATCTGGAACAGTATCAGTCAGGTGTTTTTGGAATGAAAGAAGTTTTCCTGGTCTCAAGCGAGAACAAGAACAAGGCAGAGATGGAATTAAAGAAAGACGACCTTGTAAGCAGGGGCAGCATCACGATAAGGACTGCCGGCTCTCTTGGTATAGAAGAAGACGGCTATTTCATAGTTGTTGACGTATCAGAAGGAGCATTGGAACGTGCAGAGGAAATAATGAAGGAACTGGGAAAGAAGTACAAAAACGGAAAGAAAGTACTGGAAAAGATAGAAGAGCAGGAAGACTCTGCAACGGAAGGCTTCGGCAACATATTGGGTTGATTCTATGATTTTTCCGGGTGGTTTTCATGAATGAAGGAATGCGTCTGGACAGGCTACAGCAAAGCGAGCTTGATGACTTCGAGGAGTTCAGGAAGCAGGCTTTTAATTACACATACTACTGCCCAAGATGCATCAGAAGTTTCGACAACGCCGGGGCTTTACAGGGCTGCAAGTTCTGCAACGGGCCAGTAATGGAGATCTGGTCAAAGCCCTCGGAAAAAACTGTAGAGAAAAACTACAGATATTTCTGCACAAAATGTGAAAAGAACTACGTGGCAAATGCAATGCCCGAAGTCTGCGAAATATGCGGCTCAAAATTCATCCATGCCTACGAATGGAAGCGCATAAAAAGGGATATTCTCAGAACAAGGTTCAAAAAATTCTCGAGAAGGCTGAAAACCCTGGAGAGAATACAGATTCCAAAACAAAAAGACGCCACTGGCAGTGAAACGGAAAAGGCCGGTATTGGGAATACAAAAAGGGGGAAATTCTCGCTGAAAGATCTCAAGATTAATTACCCGATTCCAAAAATAAGATTCAGAAGGAACGAGGAAGAGCTTCCAACCAGATAAGTCGAGAACCTAGGTTCTCTTCCTTGCTCAGAGAAGCATAGCTTCTCTGGCACCTCGGAGAACTTCGTTCTCCCAAGGTATGAGCCTTCTCTCCTAAATAATATATTATTATTGAAATAATGATTCTGCATCTCTTAACGACCTGAAAGATGCTATGAGCTGTTCAGTATCGGCGCCGTTTTCTTTCAGCAGGTCAAAAAACCCTATCTTGCCGCTTTTTTCGAATCTTCTTAATGCAAGCTCTCTCGGAGAGATTACAGGATCTATTATTCTCTTTTCTGCAAGCTCCTTTATTTTTGTCGCGATGAAATAGTTTATGAAATCATTCTGCACGGCAACATCAAAAGAATTTCCGTAATATGCTTTCATTTTCGCTGCAAATTCCTTTGCATTTTCTGCATCATAAGCTTTTTCTCCGAAATTTGAGTTGCACAAAGTTTTTACAAATGTTGGTTTCCGATTAAACTTGAATTCAAAAACGCCTGATCTTATCAATGGAAACATCCTGCAGACATGGGGCCTGTTTTCATAGACAGTGCATTCGCCGGGCCTGTAAAACACGCAAGAGCCGTGATTGAGATGCCATGAGACAATTACAGCTCTTTGCGATTTTTTGTCAAAGAAGAACTGCAACGGCTCTATAATTGCATTGATGTTCCTTTCATCGGCTATTCTTTGCAGTTGCTCGGTTTCCCACTGCCACAAAGGAAGGCCTATCTCGCTGTCATCAGGCACGCGGAAAATAACCTTTTGCTCTCTTGATTCGGTGCCCAGCTTCCTTATGTTCGTGCAGCACGCGCCGCACCGGCAGCATTCAAATCTTTCATCAGCAACAGGCAATTGCATAATGCACCAGCCGGGATTTGAACCCGGGTCATGAGCTTTTTCTGAAATATGGGATACGACACGTTCGAACGTGGGGTATTTGGGAAGCTCAGGTCCTACCAGGCTAGACTACTAGTGCGCATTTAAAAATTCTGATCAATTCTTTAAAGAGTTATAGAAGGGCTCGTAGTCTAGTGGCTATTTACAACCATAAATGACGTCGCTTTGACGTAGCGAAGATCGGCGGTTCGAAAAGCCCTTTGCACACGATAAACGTGCAAAGCGCTTGCGGAAAGCAAGCAAAGGCTGCGAAATTCCGCTCGAGCCCATTTCCCACAATTTTAAATACTTTCCCATTTAATAATAAAAAGTGGGAATATGACGCAAACAATTGCTTGCGATGAAAGAGGACGAATTCTTCTCGCAAAAGACGTAAGAGAAAAATATGGTAATGAATTCGTTATAGTGAAAGCTCCAGGCGAACTTGTTTTGCTCCCAATACCTAAAAACCCTCTCAAAGCACTACGTGAAGAAGGGAAAAAAATTCCTCAAGGAGTTTCTGTTTCTGAAATGAAAAAGAAAGCACGAGATCTGGCATTAAAAGAAATTCTTGAAGAAGCAAAAGAACTGGAAAACCCTGTAAAGAAAAGCCGTAGGAAGAAGTAAAATGCCGTATGCTGACAGCGATTTTTTCTTGGCTCTGCTCAAAGAAAGCGACTGGCTTAGTCAGAAAGCTGAAAAGATTCTAAAACAATACAAAGGTCAGATATGGACCTCTCATTGGTCTCTTGTTGAGATCTTGTTAGTGTCTGATGAATATTTTTTAGATCCTGAAATAATAATTAATTCAATACGGCAGATTGCTGAAATAAAGGGAGACGCAGATATTATTCTGGCCGCTGCGCATCTGATGAAAAAAAGAGGTATGAGAACATTTGACGCGCTTCATGCAGTTTCATGCAACAGCGATAAAATAATAAGTTCTGATTCAATATTTGATACATTTCTCGAAAGAATCAGACTAGAAAAGTAATTTTTAATCCTTCTCCGTGTACACCTTTGTCTCGTCAGCGCCCTGTTGCTTGTTATATTTCACGTCCGCTCTCTCTCCATAGGCCTTTTCGGCTGGCGACGAGAGCATGTGGAAGGCAAGCTTGGCTACGCGCTGGCCCGGATAGAGCGCCACGGGCATCTTGCCGATGTTTGTTATTTCAAGGACGAATATTCCTTCCCAGCCGGGGTTTATGGAAGCCGACGTCGCATGGACGACCACGCCTACGCGGCCCAGGCTGGAGCGGCCGTCTACGACGCCCATCAGGTCGTTCGGCATCTTTATGTATTCCTTTATGGTGCCAAGCACAAATTCACCCGGATGTATGATGAAAGGATCCTCGTCTTTGATTGTTATTTTCTCGGTGTAATTGTCTGTCTTCTGTTTTGTATCTATGTAAGGCGTAGAAGCAATCTTGAATATCCTGAACTCGTTGCCCAGGCGCAGATCCACCCATGCGGGCTGTATCTGAATGTCTTCGTCAATTGGCTTGACAACGATCTTTCCTTCTTTTATAAATTTCCTGATTTCATGGTCTGGGAGAATCATTGGAACGCACTTTAGGAAAATTCACCGACGAAACTTTATAAGCGTTCCATGAAAGCTGTAATGATGTTTTTCGCTGATTTTCACATTCACAGTTCCTATTCCAGAGCAACATCGAAGGACCTGAATCTTGAAACGCTCACACAATACGCGAAAATCAAAGGACTGGACATACTTGGCAGCGGAGATTTCCTGCATCCCAAGTGGCAGAAAGAGTTAAAAAATAAATTTTCAGAAGAAAACGGGGTTTACACATACAACGGCATTAATTTCATTTTATCCTGCGAGATATCCCTGGTCTACATGCAGGATAAAAAGCAAAGGCGCGTGCACCACATATTGCTTGCGCCGAATTTTGAGGTACTTCAGCAGATAACAGAATGGTTCCTGAGAAAAGGTCGCGTTGATTATGATGGCCGCCCTATCTTTGGTTTCTCATCGATAGAACTGGCAGAATCTATGATGCAGATATCAAACGATATTGAAATAATTCCCGCACACGCATGGACGCCCTGGTACGGCATATTTGGCTCTATGTCGGGCTTTGATTCAGTTGAAGAGTGCTTTGGCGACAAGGCGCGGCATATTCATGCAGTAGAAACAGGATTAAGTTCAACCCCTGAGATGAATTGGAGGATATCAGGCCTTGACAAATACACGCTTGTCTCGTTCTCTGATTGTCATTCCGCATTTCCTTGGAGATTGGGCAGGGAATGCTGCATGTTTGATTTGAAAGATGCATCGTACAAAGAAATTATGGATGCGATAAGAAACAAGGAAAGCGAAAAACTGAAAATGACCATAGAATTCTTTCCGGAAGAAGGCAAATACCATTTTGATGGCCACAGGAACTGCAACTTTTCATGCGAGCCCAAGGAAACAAACAAGCTTAAGGGCCTCTGCCCTGTATGCAGAAGGAACCTTACTGTGGGCGTGCTTAACAGGGTAGAACAGCTTGCCGACAGGGAAAAGGGCTTTGTTCCCGAGCACGCGCCGCCTTTCAAGTCATTGATACCGTTAAGCGAGCTGATCGCCCTGGCAAACAAAACGACGCCTTATGCGACGAAGACATGGGAAGTCTACAACAAGTTAATCGCTGCACATGGCGATGAATTCAAAGTCCTGTTAGAAACGGGGAAGGAAAGATTGGCTGATACTGCAGGTGAAAATGTGGCAGATATAATAATCAGAAACAGGAGCGGAGAAATAAAGATAATTCCGGGCTATGATGGTGTTTACGGCAGGCCTGTGTTGAACGGCGATGGCGCAATCAAACAGCCAGTTCCTAGAAAACAAAAGAGCTTGGATCAGTTTTTCCCTTGAATGTTGTCACTGATAGATAGTGAAATATAGAAAAGCTTAAATACGGGCAAACTATAGTATTCTAGAGGTGTGATAAAATGGAACATGTATATACAGTAAGAAGACCTTTACCTACTGAAATGAGAACTCCCGGTAGACAAGAAGCTGTTGTAGCTGTTTACAAGTTGGGACCTAAAGACTTTCACGTTTTAGGTGATACCAATCCAAGAGGTCTGGGTTTCAATGGAATGCCAGTAAGTTCACGTTGGGAAACTTTGCAAGATGCTAAGAAAGCAGCAGCTATTATGGCAAGCGAAGTGTCTCTTTGGCAAACAGAAAAATATAACTAAATTGTTATTCTTTTTCCTAATTTAAATTTTTCTTTTATCTCATTACTAGAACGTAGGCGTGTTGCCTTCAACGCCCTTCACTGTTATTGTTGTTTCTTTGTCGACGTTGTAAAGGTAGTAAAGGTCGAATGTCATCAGTATTTCGCCGAAAGGCCTGCTTGTCCAGGCCTGCCTGTCTATGGCAAGGGTGCAGCCGAAAGGCGCTTTCTTGTCAGATCTCAGGCGCAAAATTTCTGAATTGCCTCCCAGCAATAGCTGCTGGTTGCCTGTCGTAAAGACACTTGGTGTAACAAATACAGGTGATGCTATCTGACCTCTGTTCAATGCAGCCGAGACACCGTTTCCTAGACAATCATCAAACTGTACTCCAGATCCGGAAAGTGTTACTGCGCCAAGAACAAATCCGCCCTGCTTTCCTGTCTGACCAGGTGCTCCTGTAAATTCTGCAGGGGTTGGTATGCCGTTGCCAACATTTTGCAGCTCTATAATATATGTGGCTCTCTCTATCGGATTCTGGCTTATTGCAACAGGATCTGTATTAACAATAATAGGGCTTGTTGCCCTTGTTACTGCTACTTTGATAGGAGCACCTCCAAGCGGGTGTTCTACTTTAAAAGTAGCGTCAACAGGTTTGCCCAAGTTTATCCTTGACTCGTATTCGTTCTTAGTCATGACAGGAATCGTTATTGACGCTGTTGTTTTGTAAACATAAGTTACCCTAACTGCAGGATGAAATTCTGTCCTTAGCCCTTCAGGCAGGACCGGAGGTACAAGCGTCCAGTCTGCCGTGAATGATTGTCCTGGCCTGTTTCTCTCCTTGTCTGGTGGTGCTAGTTCTTCCTGGAATTTGAAGACTTGTTGCAATTTCGCATCGTTCTTGAAAAGGTTCTTGTTGCATATTGCTTCTTTGCTGAGATCTGAGAATATGTTACCTATGAATCCTGAAAGTGATAATCCTCCAGCTCCTTTAGCTACGGAAACGCAGAAGTTCTTTCCTATGCACAGGTTGCCGAAGAACGAGCCCGAAGAAGAGAAGCCGATTGCATTGAAGTCAGATATGCCTTGCAATGAAAGTGTATCGCCCGTTGTGGTCCTCCAACTGTCAACATTTAGCAACTGTGCACGCACGCACGAAGCGGTTGTGCCTCCTACATTCTGAATATCAGCAAAGAATGAGACGAGGTCTGTTTGTTCTACGATGGCTCTGTCTGCTGAAAATTCATTGATCTTTAATCCGTTGTTGGGATCTATGGTTGTTGTGCCACCCACGCATGCAGATACAAATACCATGGCGAGCAATGAAAGCAGCAAAGGGGCAAATTTCTTCATTTTGAATGCACTTGGATAAATTAAGTCTTTGGCGATATAAATAGTTTAACTTCTATGCTCGTAACCCTTTAACCGATACTTTAGTTTCTTTTTCTATGAAATAAAGATAGCTCAAATCAAAAGTTATGGTTACTGTGCCAAAAGGTCTTGAAATCCATTGGTTTCTTGCAAGTCCTAATGTACAGGAAAAGGTTGCTGATTCACCATTCCTAAGAACTACGCCATTGTCGTTTTCAGGAAGAGTGATCACATAAGAGGACGATTCATAAGTTTGCTGGGAAGGTCTTTGTAATAACGGTTGTTCTAGTGCAGTTCCTGTATTAATGCAGTCCACGGGTGTTATGCCGCCTGAAAACCTGACAGTGCCTTTCACAAGGCCGTTGATATTGTTGGTAAAGGGGATGCCGTCTCCGGTGTTTCTGAGAGTAATAGTATAGACAGCCGTTTCTTTGTCGTTGAGTCTTGTAATGTCTGGATCCGTGTTAACAACAATCTGCGACGGGCCTGAGATCAAGACCTTTATGGGCCCGTTAGTGCTAGTTGCTTCCAAGGATTTCAGGTCCTGCGATTGCCTGAATTCATTTTTTGTATATATCGGTATATTTAGTGCAGCGGATGTGGAATATTCATAAGTTGCGCGGCCAAGCAAGCGGAAATCCTTTATAATACCTTCAGGAATAAAAGGCGCCTGCAATGTCCAGCCTACAACCCGAAATTCTCCCGGCCTGTTCAGGCTGGCGTCCGGAGGCGCAAGTGTCGTGTAAAAGTAAGGGGTGTTGCCTGCTTTATCTACAGGGGTGAACGAAAACTCTGGCAGGGGCTGGCCAATCTTTGCGATTGCCGGCGCATTCTCACGCTGCTGCTGGTCGAAGGCTGTAGAAATAAGCTCAAGTTTTACCGACTTGGCTGTGCGGCCCCCTACATTTTCCAGTTCCATATATGCGTGAAATATATCGCCGCTGTCAACGCTGCTTGGATCTGCAAAGAATTTGTTTATCGTTATGCCATTATTTTCATCTGTGCGCAGATCCCGGGTAACGCAGCCTGCAAGAAACACCATTAGCATTACAGTTAATAGAATTCTCATTTGACCACCTTTAGCTGGGACTGTGCCCGCACTTCGTAATTATATAGAAGCGGCACTAAAACCTGATAGTCAACGAGCTGTTGCGCATTCTCAGGCAATTTAAGCTCGCATGCTATGCGGGGAAAAACTTTTCCTGAGGGATATATTGTCTTGAAGTCCCTGCAACAAAGGATGTCGCTGCAGTAAGTCTCTTCAGAACCGGTTTTCTGGAATATCTCAGACTGCTTTTGCAATAGAGCCAAGAGCAGGTCTGTTGCCTGAAGCGCATTCTTGAATTCCCCGAAACGGAGATTCTTTTGTTCGATAGGCATGAAATTTTCGCCGAATGTTATCTTGTCAACAAAGCCGTTGCCGATATTTCTTATGGTGAAGTAAACAAAATACTGCCTGCCTTTTCTCGCAACTATCGGCATGTCGTCGCTGAATTCTATATCCATCTGCATGTTCCTGTCCCTGTACGTGTACACGCGCGGCCTCGTGTTTATGTTTCCTGCAAGCTTTTCACGCGTGTATATTTCTTCATTCATTATATCCAGCGTCTGCACTGCTGTAAGCACGCTCTGGAACTTCGCGCGGGCATTAATTGTTTCGCTTTGCGTTTTCTGGATAATTGGCATAGCCTGGACGGTGCAGCTCAAGGCCGTTATCTGGTCGGGCAGCAATTGCGGTATTGAGAGCTTGCATTCGTTGCTTTTCCGGAGATTGCCCGTATCGAAAATTTCGAGAATGATATTTCTTATCGGCGCAACATCTTTATTCTGGGCGTCGAGATATAGTGTTGTTTTGCTGCCTGCAAAAATTTCAGAAGGCGAAGATGACAAAGAAACTCCAAGGCCTTCCTGCACCCGTATTGGCTGCTGCCCCTGCAATGCGCCAATCGGGTTGAAACCAGGGCTGAAAGGATTGAGCTGGCTCACGCATGCGGACAAAAAAACAACTGAGAGCAGCAAAAAAATATATTTCATTTAAGCACCACGTTCATTTCTCGAAAGGCCTGATGGTGATCGGGAATGAGCTGCGCAGCTCATAGTCATAATCGACGTACGCATTTATCAAATACGTCTTGAAAGGCTCAGAAATATCAACGATCCTGCTTATCTGGAAGCGCAATGTCGTTCTTGTCTCATCGCGGAAAAGCTGTATGGGCTTCACGTTGGTGCATTTCACTTTGTTTGTTTCTACTCTGCATTCAAATCGCGGCCCTTCTGTAGATGCTGATTGCGACTGTACTGGCAAATCAACTGCGAATGGGTTAATAATTTCTGTCTGTTGAGATCGACTTTGCTCACAAGTGCCTTGCGAAGGAAAAGAAGATACAATTATATCTGAACCAAGGCATGATTGTACTGGATCTTTTGGTTCATTGCAATAATAGTAAACTCCTGCTTCACCAGTTGATTTACACAAAAACCATTCAATAGTTCCTTCTATATTATTTTCTGTTGCCCTGCCTGTTACGAGGTTGCCTCTTACTGCAAAAGCCATGCCGACACCGAATATAGGCACATCGTCATATCTGCCTTGTATCTGGAATTCTTTGCCGTCAACAATTAACTTCGAGTTTCCTGCAAACAACTCAAGCGGGAATTCTATGACAAGCTTGCGCGTTTCTATCTGTGAACCAACTATGTTGCCTTTGCCTTTGTTTTTCACGTTGAATATGAATGTGCCCGAGAAGCCTGAGAGCAGGTAAGGCGTTCCGAAGAGCTGCACGTCAATCTGCACGGGCCCTGAGCCATGGGTTACTTGCTCCGTAAGGCCGATAGAGCGCCCCTGCCTCTGGCTAATCTCTATTTCCTTCTGGTTGACAACAGGAATCGTGTAAAGCAGGTTGCCCTTGAATTTGTAGGTTGCTTTGTAGCTCAATTCCGTATCTGTTTTTATGCGCGCTATCTCGCTCTCTGTGGGCGCAAGCAGCTGGAAGTTTATGGACCGCTGCTCGCCCGGGAATATTTCACAAGGCCTGCTTTTGCGGCATATGTCAGGCTGGCACTTGCTGCCCTGATTACACAGCGGCGATTTTGGCCCCAGATCCTGGTCATATGCCTTGAACAATGGCGCATTGAAGAGTTCTACGTACACGCTTCTGGCTGATTCTGCCTTGTCCACGTTTTCCAGAATAAAAGTGAACAGCACCGGCTGGTCAGGAAGCGCGGGCGATCTGGGTATGCTGGTTGCATCCTTTATCAGAACCACGTCCTTCAGGCCTTCTTCGCTGATTTTCCTGCTGATGCTCAGCACGTCTCCGCCGAAGATGCCTGACAACTCGACGCATCCAGAAACGAGGAGTATTGCGATTATAGACAGCGACACGTACTTCATCCGATCACTGATAATAAATTGCCAGCGGCCAGATATAAACGTTAAGAATGTTAAATTCAACACCTGAAAGCAAGTTAAAAAAATAGAAAGCTTAAATATTATGTTTCGTATCTATAGATAGTGATTGTATGAAAGATATGGCACAATGGAAAAATGTCAGCAAATATATAAAAGAAGCCAGGAAAGACAGGGAATTCATGAAAGACTTGAAGAAATTTATAGCGATTTCTACTGGAAAATCAAAGTAGTTTTCTTTTGAATTCACTATAGCCTATGAAGTTAGGCGTGATAAGATTGTGTTCTTTATTTACTGAATAATAAGCTTTCTTTGCTGCATTTGACAGCATTGTTCTGTTGTCATCTGAAACCACAATATCAAGCTTGCTGATAGTTGCTTCTGCCACGATTATCATATCGTTCATTATACTTTTCCAAGAAACAGAACCACCATTTTTCCTATAATTTTTATAATAAAGAACAGCTAATGTTTGCGCAAGCGGTTTTATTTCCAATTCTCTGCCCTTAGTTAAAGCATCGTAGAGCCTAATTAATGCCAATCTTAAATCATACCTGTCTTTTGAATGTTTTGGCGCGTCTCTTATTTCCTTCCTAATTATTCTGATTCCGTAAATTGTCATATCGTGCTTATGTATATTCGCCTTCTCTACTAGATTATCTTCGATACGATCTTCTATTATCTTTCCATATATGCTTGTATCAAGAATAATTCTCAATGTCATACATTTAATTACTGATTATTCTAATTTATTCTTTAGGGTACGGCAACATAGAGAATATAAAGATTCTATAAAGAACTGATAGCATGGTGGAGTTTTTCCAGGCCTACTTTCTGGATCCTATAAGATTCAATACGGGCTACAACATTGTCAATACGGCTGCTTACGCGATTATTTTCGTCGCCCTTGTTTTCGTTACATACAGGCTGCTGAAGCTGCTCAAGATAAAGGTCGACAAGAACTTCTTCATTGCAATCGCGCCGTACATAGCGCTGGGAAGCATACTGCGCGCATGGGAGGACCTGATAGAAACCACGCAGGCAATACCGGAGATATTTTCCCGCTTCGTGCTGATCGATGCCTATGGAACAGCCAGAAACCTGCTTCTGATAACGCCGCTGATATACATATTCATGTTTGTTTTGGCGCTATCGGCGCTGCTTCTTTCAAAATTGCTGGAGAGGCGTGCAAAAATACCTTACCACAAGACATGGCTTGCGATCGGCGCTGTGATGTGCCTGCTTGGCGCAAGCCAGCTGCAGCTGAACAATGCGTTTGCACTATTTGCGATGCTGGGCATATTTGGCGTCTGGGCGCTTGTGATCGCAGGCTCGCGAGTTGCCTTCAGTGAATTTGCAGTGGTCAAGAAAACGCTGACGAAGGAGAATACGCTGCTGATACTTGTTCATATGTTCGACGCAACAACAACGTTTGTCGCGCTGCAGTTCTTCCCTTATTTCGAGCAGCACGTGCTTGCAGGCTTTTTTATCAGCATACTGGGCCCAATCGGGATATACGCCCTGAAGCTGCCTGTCGTAACGGCTGTCCTGCACTATATTGACAAAGAGCTTCCCGAAGGGGAGAAAAGAAACTTCATAAAGATAGCGATACTGATCCTGGGCTTGGGCCCCGGACTGAGAAATTTCCTGCGGCTGGTCATGGGCGTATAGCTTATAAGCTTGCCTGCAAACTATTTTTATGCAGCAGAGCCAGAATGAGCATTGGCGCGGGCGCGTTAAGCCCGGACCTTCCTTCTTCAGCAAGATGCTCCCTTATGCCGCAGGTGCAGCGATTGGCGCAACACTTACAGCTGCTCTCCTGTGGGGTACGTACAACGCAGGCAGGACAAAGGGCTATTCTTATGCACTGGATAGCCAGCAACAGGCCACGCAACAGGAAAATGTGCAGCAGAAAAAAGAGCAGCAAGGCATTCGGCAACAGACTTATACTCAATCACCAACCACGGCAGCAAAGGAAATTTATGCAAAGATGACAATTGATGAGATGAAAAGCTATCCTATAGCTGACGACTGGAAGCCTGTGTCTGGTGTGCACATAAAAATGCCAACCGGCGAAACAGTTGTTATTAGTACTAGAAGTAAGAGAGAAACTGCTGATAAATCTTATGGAACTGTAATGTATCTTTTTGATAAAAACGGAAAAATTGATTACGACCAAGCAAGAACAGTAGGCACTGTTTCTGATAATGCAAGGCAATGGGTACATTATCTTTACGAAGGTAGACCGGAAGATTTTCACAGGAAAGTGATCGAATTTGCAGGCGATGGAACCATTGCTAACCTTGCTATCTATAAAACGCTTGCAGATCTGGAAAATAGGGCTGTAGCGCAGGCTGTTGCGTCTGTAGAACTAGCAAAATTTATACAAAATCCTGTACCGTACCTTGGAATCAAATTTGTGCAGGAATTTGCAAGGGAGTGGGAAAAAGAAAAATATAATGGAATAACGTCAGATAATAAGGGAAACCACTGGCTGGATATCGGGGGTGGCAACCAGCGCGCTTTTGCAACGCGTGAAGAAGCCTTGGCGTACAAGCAAGAATTGAAAGCGCGCGAAAACGCGCCTACTCCTATTTACACATTCACAGAGCGCAAGAGTTATCCGGGTGGGGAAAGCGAGAAAAGGACAACCGTAATAGGTCCTCCGAAGACACCAGCTCAATGGGAAACGGAAAGAAGTGTTCAGCAGGATCCCATAGCAAGAAGAGCCGAAGATGCTTACCACAAGGCAGGAGCCCTCAAGGGAGATGTGGAAAGGGCAACGGGCGAAGCCGTGAGGGGCCTGCAGGAAAGCTTGGGTAAGATTTTCCGGCCGCCGGAAGGCCAAAGGCGCAGATGAAATACATGCTGAGGGGCAGAGAAGCACAAGGGAAGAATCAAGGTCTAAGCCACCGGATTGGGGAAAAGTTATCGGCGATGTTTTTAAAGAAAAAATGATTTTATAGCTTATTCTTTTTATGAATGCTTGGTTATTTCGTTTCTTCAAATTTTTTCTTTTCGAGATACTGTATATGTTTTATTGCTTCTCTTCTCGAGTCGAAACCTCTATAAACCGCATTGTCAAAAGCGACACTATAACCTTTTCCAGCATCGTAGCCGATAAGATGATCATCTTTTAGCCTCATGTGATGTATAAGTCTTTCTGCAAATTCTGCTCGAAGATATCTATTCAAGGAGGATGGGTTCACTAGCATTTGATCAACAAATGTCCTCTGTTCCATTCCGAACAATTCCCTGTAAAGAGATTCAGCATTAGGCGATTCTACAAGCAATTCGTTAAGAGCGATGCCAAATGCAAGTAAGTCAGAATTATGCTGTAACTGTCTTATTGTGCGGGAATCGCCGTGTGAAATGGCCGGAACCAGTTTGGTCTTTATATCTTCAATAACTTTAAGCGGTGAATCGCGGTAATAATCTTTAGTATCAGTGTCGAAATATGTTTCTGGGATTTTTTGTAGTCGTAACGATAATACAGCTATTGATCTTGTCGGCCCTGTGGGGTTACCTTCTGGAGTAAGGCCCCTTCCATTTTTTACTATTATTTCTTTTACACCATCGCCGTCCACATCATTAAAATAAAAATCGTTACCTTCTACATATCCAATTACAACATTTCCGGGTTCGTTGCCAAAGCTCCTTTTTAAGATTTGCATCTTTTTCTTGCTGCCATCTGAATAAATTGCAGCTATAACATCTCTATCGAAGGTCGTTTCGTATGCACAAAGATCTTTCGCGTCCACGGCTACGTATGTATGTTTTTCTTTTTCCGTTGGCTTTAGATGAGGATAATCGTTTCTGCAAATTGAACTTGAAACATGGCCTGTATCATAACCCTTGTTGGGTTTATCAACAGAAACAGTCGTGACGGCTTTTTCTTTCTCTGCCTTATTTGAATCGTAGCAGCCCCATGCAAGAGCTGTGCCTATCATCAAACCAACAACATATCTGCGGAAAGCGGACATAAATACAATTTCAAAGAAAAGGGTTTAAAATACATTCTTATGGTGTTTTTATTAGCTTTCTGCAAATTTTGCCGTTTGACCTAGATTCAGTTTCTTTACTAAAAGGCAACCTCCATAAGCGGATATTGTCACTCCCACCGGAAAGGGCGTATAATCCGTCAGGAGAAAATGCTATACTGTAGACATGCGAAGCAAGCGAGTGTGAAAATTGAATTGTTTCCTTGCCGCTTTCAACATCCCAGAGACGGATAGTCATATATCCAGCAGAAATCGCATAGCAGTCATCAGGTGAAAAAGCAACACTGTAAATATTAGAATTGTGCCTAAGGCGGTGGACTTCTTCTCCGGTCGCCAGATCCCACAGGCGGGCTACTTCATCCGAACCTCCTGAAAGGCCGTACTTTTCATCATGGGAGAAAGCAACGCTAAAAACACTATCCCAATGCCTGAATCTGCGCAATGCTTTTCCGGTTTTGACATCCCAATGGTAAACAAATCTGTCGCTGCTGCCAGAAAGCGCTGTTTTTCCATCAGGCGCGAATGCTACTGTGTTAACTTCTTCCTCACCATGCCCAATAAATGGCTGAATCTCTTTCCCGGTTGCTGCGTCCCACAAGCTAAGTTTTCCACTTGAACCGCCTGTAAGAACGTGCCGGTTGTCATGCGATAGTGCACCTGTTTCTCCTCTAAAGCGGCGGATTTCTTCCTTGCTCTTGACGTCCCATAAACGGACAGTCCCATCTTGACTACCTGATATAACAAACTTACCGTCTTTTGAAAACGCCAAGGTTGTAACTGGGGTTCTTTTTGTATAATTGTGACCGACAAAGCGGTCAATTTCTTTCCAAGTTTCTATATCTCGCAAGTAGATGTCACCCTGGCTTGCAAAAATGGCATAGTTACCGTCTGGTGAAATTGCCACACTTAAACTTCCTAATCCTTCTTCAAAACGGCGCATCTCGCCCACTTTGATCCTGGGCTGATAAGATGACTCATCTTTGGTTTTCTCTTCTATCTGAGGCTTTTTCTGCAATTGATAAGCGGGCTGTTTAACAGTTTCTTGTTTCTTGAATGGATAAATATTTTTTTGTGAAACTAATGATTGCGGCGGCTGCGAGGAAGTGCTTTGTTTTGTTGGTATGCTGTTGTAACCCAACACCACAGCTGCGCCTACAGCCATACCGGCAAGATAAGGAAGTACCCGCCTGAACTGCATACAATAGCTCTGCAGATAACATTCTTATGCTTACCCGTTTGGCTTTCAAGCACCGTTAAGCTTTAAAACCTTTCCATATTATGTCACTTATAAGTGATAAAAATGGGAATCAGAGCAAGGCCTGGGAGCCGCGATCCGGAATCGCAGGCGAGAGAAGTTTACTTCGGAAAAGGAGAATCCGGACGAGCCGAGCTTATTCTAGAAATGGCAGGCTACGATGGACAAAGAATAACCACATTACTTCAGAAATGGTATAGAGAAGAGGCTGAAAAATCTTCGGCAGAAAGGCCCATATTAGGCGGCTCCAACGGCGGAAAAAATAATGGACCGGATGAGGGGGATCGGCCTGGAAGCCGGGCACTGAAACGTATCCGTGATGCGCTTTTCTTTGGTATAACAGATTCCTTGCCGCCATTGGGAGTAAGCTGGCCACGGAAGCTGTCCCCGCGAATCAATCTGCTGCCGACAAAAGCCCAACTTAAATCATATCGAAAAGCAAGAAAAGCGCACGCAAAAGGCAACATTCTGGAAGCCGATCAAATACTATCTGAAGGCGGCTATTGTATTACAACATCGGATGAATTATTTGAATCATGGAGCAGATGGAATCAGAAAAGGCCTGTAACAGAAAGAACAGGATTGGCAGCATACGAAAAAGAACTAACAGATGAAACAGAATCAGGGCCGGAAGTTAGAGCCGATAGGCGTTTCAGGTATGTTACTCGATTAATAGGTTCTGGCTTATTGGTTGCTGGAGCTCTAATTGCTGCAGGTTCAATAAGTTATCAATATGTTATTGAGCCATACTTCAGCCAGCAAGTTTCAGTGCAAAGGCCAGCACAAACTGCACAGCAAAAACCTGAAGCAAAACCAGCTGCGCCGAAAAGAGAACCGGGTGCGTCCGCTGCGCCTGCACAGCAAAAACCGGGTTTTCATGGTCCTATTGCCCCGCCAGCAGCACAGCCCGGAACAACTGAACCACCTAGAGCAAGGGTGCAAGAACCTGCAGCGCCGGTATCTGCGCCGGAAAGGCCGCCAACACCTGCGCAGGGAGCAACTCAGCCTGCGCCGTCACAGAAAGTATTTTTTTATAGAGATGAATATGGAGCAAGAAGGGAACTTCCTGTTTACGGTTCAAGATGGACTATTGATAAAGTAAGTGCAGGCAACGAAGGGGAAAATCGTGCTTGGTTGTTACTGGAAACGTTTTACGATGTGAATCGTGATGGCTATAGTGATAATTTTGAACCACAATTGCCGATAGAGTTGGAACGTTATTCACAGCAAGAAGCTGAAGAAATGAGAGATAAGATAGGCCAGTGCAAAGGCCAGAATGAAGCAGTATATGTCATGCTTGGCAGATCTGTTTATCCTCAAACAGACAGAAACCACAACGTCTTGGGAATAAAGGTTCCCAGAGAATATGTGAAATTTCTTTCGCGGGGCTGTTTGGATTAAAGGCAATTCTTATGCTTCCGTTCTTTCTGTACCGTAAAGTTCACTTAGCAACCGGGCTACTCTTTCCTGTCTTGCTTGTTTGTCTTTTTCTATCTCATGGCGGTAAGCTTCGACTGCAAAACCTACATTATCGAAATAAAACGGGGCTGCTCCTTCAGGCAAAACAGCCTCTACGGCTGCATGCATAACTAATTTGGCAGTTCCAGAAACTGATTCTTTCAAACGGGCGGACAATGGCTTGTCTTCCAGAAAGACATCAAACCAGTAATGCTTCAGGTAGCCGCTTCTGGCGCCTGTATAGAGCATCAAGCCGAGATCGACAGGATCGAGGTTTTGCTTTGTTACCCATTTAAACGGCCTCATAACCCATGATCCTGCTATCCATCTTACAGTATTCTTGTAAAAAGGGAAGAATTCCGCCAGATCGGCGGCTAACATAGCATCTGTATAAAGCTCATCGCGCTCGATCAGGCGATTAAGCTCGTTATCAGGAAAATCTGCACCGAAAGAGATGTCAGCATAGGCGTGAAAAATGACTTTTTTTGCTGCCCTGTACGCCTTTACAACATCCCCCTTAAGGAGTTCGTCTTTCGCATAGTTCATGCCTGCAAGATAGCGAACTTTTTCTTCAGGATTGATGCTTGTGCTCCGAACATAATTGATAAGGCTGTCAGTTATCTGCGCTGCTTTGGATATCATTCCCTTTCGCGTAGAGGCATAGCTGGCTAGTCTGGTTAGTACGGTTCCAAAGGGGGGCATTCTTACACCTGATATTTTTGTTCAAAGTCAATTCGCTTTAATATGTTACTACTCGATAGTAAGATTTAAAAGCTTTTGCATTGTAATGTCTATGCATGGCAAACGGCGATCAGGCATGGCATGAACAGCCAGAAGAGCCAGAACAACATGGACAGCAAGCGGCTCCAGCAGGGCCTGGACAGCAAGCGGCTCCAGCAGGGCCTGAACAAGATAGAGAAGAACCGATAGGCAGACGTCTGGGCAGATGGGCCTCTTATGGGCTTTATGGCCTTGGCGGCGCTGTTACAGGACTGTCTGCTTTTGATTATGCAATTACTAACTGGCGAGTAGACTCGCTGCCTCATCTTGTCGGCAATGTAGCTTTAGGTACTGGTTTCTATTTGATTGGTCGTGGTGTGTCTAATCTTAGTCAAGAAGAAGAACCTCGAATAAGAGAAGAAGACGCACTAAGACGATTCGTTGAAGAAATTGAACACGGTCCGGTAGAACTTCCAGATGGCAGGAGAATTGTTATTCAACAGCCAGAAGGGCCTGCAAATCAAGAACAGGAAAACAGGGGTGTCATTAGAAGAACATGGGACAGGACTGCCGATGGTTATAGAAGGTTATCTTCAAGAGGGGCAACAGGATATTTTGCACTTGGGTTTGCTGCATGGCTTGCAGCAGCAGGTGCTTACACTGCTATAAAGCCGTGGAAGTATGTTCGCGATGAGGCTGCTCCTGCTGCAGTTTCGTATACAAAAGAGGAAGCAATTCCCAGGGCTGCAGATTTCGGAAAGAAGATCTATTATGGTTCAACAGGATTGAAAAGACCTGACATGTGGGGAGAGTCTTGCAAGTACATTGGCGAACCTGATGAAAATCACAAAGCTGTCATGGAAGGGCTCTTTCCTGAGACCCCCGACAGGTATGTGCCTGTTGAACTGGACTGCAGGCCGGAAAGGGTTTTTGCAGGGCTCGAATATCCAGACCCGGCGAAACAAGGTACAGCTTACGCAAACTTCGCGAAAGGAGCAATTTCAGAGGTCAATCTTTCTGATTCCAGGCCGGGCGTTCATACTCTTGGCGGCAAAAGATACATCTGGTCACCAGTCAACTTTCATAGGGAGAAATAATCATGGCAGAAACTGATAGAAGAGGGATTATAAGGAGAATAGGAAGGGGTATTGTAAAATACGGCATATTGGCCGGAGCACTTGCAGGAGCAGTCTATCTTGCAGGCGGCAAGCAAGGTATGGCACACGGCTTTTACAGGGCTCGGGATTACGTTGCTGAAAAAACAAGCGAACCCATGACCACGCATGACAGGCAGTTCAGAATAACGAAGTATGCAATAGATAAACAGGATCCAACTAAACTCGCTTTGTTGACGGATTTCAAAGGTGACCCACTAAAACCTCTTAGCTACGGCAGGCCTGTAAGATTTACAGTTGAAGATGATTCAGAATCCATAAAGCGCCTCAAAAGAGATATAGAAGATGGTTTGAATCAGGGATATGCAGTTTTCATTAGCAGAGGCTCGCCTACACGACAACAAGGTCTGCAGGGCAAAGATGTTGCAGTAGATAAATATAATGGCGAAGAGCAATGGTTTGTAAAAGGCGCAGACCTCGTGAAGCTTCACAAATACGACATAACAACAGACGTGCCTGAAGAACCAAAAGAAAAGCCGTTCAGACCTGTTAGAGCAAATAATCTGCAAACGCGGCCATGATAATTTTATTTATTCTTTAATTCGTTATATTTGTTTCTGCAATGCTCATTTGCATAAGCGGCGCCTAGTTTATCATCATCCAAGCAGCATAAGTTGAATCCGAGTTCTGGATCTCTACATTCAAGAGGTATTCTTTCAGTATTTTCTATACTTCCTCCATACGCAGGGTTGCATTCGCTTGTGCTCTTGCAGGCACCTTCTCCTATTGTGCATGTTCCTCGGGCTAAAAGCTTGTTCGAGCAGTAATCAGGCCCGCCGAAAGAAGTTGTTGCGGCTTGCTGGGCCTGTTGTGCTTGGTTGAAGCACGATACCCACTTAGGATACCATTTGTCGAGCACTGCAGTAGTGTAACCTGCGTTTTTTTCTTTACAAGAGGTTCCTCCGTTATAGCCGCCGATGCCTTCTGTAATGCCACCGCATCTTTCTATTTCATTAGTAAGATGTATGGCTCCTGCTTTAATGGCTTTTTCTGGCAGGAATCTTTCATCGCTTGATTTCGAGCATGCAGTAGGCGTGCAGCTGTTGCAGGCAGAAACTTTGATCTGACACAAATCTATGTTGCACTCCTCGAAATTATAGACAGGCACACTTAAACCAAGGCTTCTTGCTGTTTTTGGAATAAATTGCACAATGCCTGCAGAGCCACAAGGACTTACAGCATCCTTGTTCCATTCTGATTCTTGTGAAATAAGCGCAGCGAGCAGGGCTTCAGCATTATAGCCGCGTGAGGATGCTGCTGTCTTTAATCCACTACTATCAACAGCACTTGTTATTACATCTTTGTACTGGTTATATTTGTTAATGTAATCGTTTGATAGTCCTGAAACACTACAAGTTATAGCTCCAGTTGGTGTCGTGCCAGGTGTTGTTGTCTTTGCTACGCATCTGCCGTCGTATGATCGATCCTTAACTGTAGTTTGCAGATCAGTTCCTGGAATGCCTACAGGTGTTGTTTTATCAGAAGGTATCCACGTGCAACCAAGGCTGCATCTTTGCGAAGCTTCTGTTTCGCAATCGTATTTTTGCGTGAATGTGCTGCAGGACTTTTCGAAGCAGGCGCGGCACAAGCCTGTATCAGCTATAATGCCTGAACCCGGCGGTCTTTGAGATGTGTCAAGCCAGCATTGGCCAGATTGTGGTTTTGTGCTGTAGCATGTGCTTCTTGTGCACGAACTTAATATTCCTATTTGTGTGCCGCATTGGCTGCATTTTGTATCGCTTGGATTGGCAGCGATGCCAATGAAACCCGTTATTGGCACGGACTGCTCCTTGATGATCCTGAATTCATATGTTGGCAGCTCGGCTGTTATCAATCCAGTCTGCACGCCTGTAGCTGCTAAACTGCTGTCAGGAACGGGCTGGAAGCTGCACAATACTGAAAATATGCTGCTGAGCGCATACTGCCTTATCTCCTGGTTGTTCTGCATGACGTATACCAATGCCTCTTCGCGCGAGGGGTCGAAATCGACATTAATTTGATTGGGCATAGGTATTTTGCCTGGATTCTGCAGTTTTATGCCGCCAGCACCACAATCTAAGCCTCTGCCGATTACTTTCTGCATCCGGATTATGATCACATCCTTTAGCTGGCGAAGGAATATTCTTCCGTCGTCGCGCGCATTTGAAACAGAGACAAGCAGCAGGGCGCGCTTGCCGGATTCCAGAGGCTGCGGGCCGACATTCAGTGACAGCTGCGCCGGAGATACCTTGCCCACTGCAACAACCTGGCGAAACACGTCTTCTTTTTCTGCGAAGCGCCTTTGGAATTCATTCTTGCTCATCACTGAAACAAGCAGTGAGGAGTTGGTCGAGTACTCGTAGCTCAGGTTTATGTAAACAACGCCAAGCCTTGACTCAGCTTGTCTGTCTTTCTCGTACTTTGCCCTGAGACCGCGAATCTCAATTCTTCCCGCTTCGCCCGGCATGAGGTAAGCTTCGCCGTTTCTTTTATCTAGTGAAGTTATTTGGGCTTTTTTGCCGTCAGTGAATTCGCAGTATGAATTACATTTTACATTTTCGATGTCATTTTCGTCTGCAATTTTTATGTTGCGGGCAGGCAAGTCGCCGTCATTCTTGACAACCAAGAACATAGCGAACTCAGCGCCTTGCGGCACGGCCTGCGGCAGCAGGTTTATGCTTGTTATTTCCAGCGCGCGCGGTATAGCCATCGGCCTTTCGGGCCGCACATTGGTTGTCTGCTGCTTTGCGTACCAGGCAGTAGGATTGGTAACCAGCAGCGATATGTCGCTCACCGCATTCGTTCCGGCGCGCCATGCAACAAGCACGGGCGTGCGGACCTGATTAATTGCTCCCTCGTACATGGCCTTGTAGGGCCCCAGCGCCACCCAGCCGAAGATCAGAACTATTACAGACATTTTCAGAACTATTGGAAAGCCGCCTGTCTGGTAGAACTGGAAGATGCCGAAGAATATGAACAGGAAAGCAAACAGCATGTAGTAATAGAATGTATCAAGATACAGCCCTGGCTGGCCGATCAATGCGAAAAGGAATATCGTGATACCCTGGGCTATCAATGCCCCGGAAACCATGCTATCCAGGTGATCCAACGCATACTTGTTCGACTCGAAATTCATGACCCAGTTTATTGCGGCGCCTGCAAGCGGAATTATGTAAAGGAACAAACTGGCGTTCAGTGCATATGTTGGTATTATGAAGAATGAAATGAATCCGGCCATCACGACAAATGTCATGATCAATCCGAGAATCATCGGCCCCCATATGAAATCCCAGATGTTGTAGAGCATCTGATACCAAATATTGCGCAGCGTACTACTTTTCATTGATAATCGTGTCATCGCACCTGCAATGCCACGCAATCGGGCTCTACCAGTGCGTGCATATTGTTCAGCAAAAGCTGCCGCTTCTCCTTTAAGTTCAGCTTTTATGTATTCTTGTGCTTCTGTGAAGTCTCGTCCTATCTTATATCTGTAAATTTGTTTTGCCGCTATCTGTTCTGCCGCTGGCTCAAGTCTTTTTTGTATAGTATCTCTCAAAGATTCCAATTCAGATGTCAAAAGCTTGTTCATTTGTGCTTCTGCATTCGAAAATCTCTCAAAAGTTTCGCGCAATTCACTTTTTTCACTATCACGCCTGTATTTCCCTAGCACATCCTCTAGAAGTTGGTTTGTGCCACCCATTCCAAGAGGCATTTTAAAGCCCCGGCGTATTGTGTAACGGAAAAATCTTCCATAAGCAGAAATGCTTTTTAACGCCTTTTTTTTTGCTGCAAAATAATCTTTCCTTGTGGCTACTAGCCTTTCCTTTGCTGCCTTTATTCTGTCTTGATATTCGTTAAGCAAACCTTCTGCGTAGAGTCGTCCAATACTATTCAGTTCAGCTTTACCCCTATTCACGGCCATCGTAACCCGAGGTAGATTCTTTTGGCCTAATCTTCCTGCTGCTTTTAGCTCCATTCTTCCTGCGCCGAAAGTAGAGCTTTTTTTTGGCATCCATCCAGGCGTTAAACTGGAACGTGGTTTTAGAAATTCTGCCTCACTTGTAGTTTCTTCAAAAACTGCTACTGCTCTCGTACTAACTTCAATATCAAATTCGTAAATTGTGTTAGGAGTATCATCAAATTTTTCATTGCCTGCAAAAAACACCCATGCTTTGAATTTATAGAATTTGTTTCCGTCGCGATGTTTTTCTGGAGCTTCTAATTTAATTGGAGATCCAAGATCGAATCGCTCTCTATAGGAAGTTTCTTTTTCTGCATCATTTATTTTAAACTTAATCTTTTGCGGCGGATATGAAACAACTGTCAAAATAGGTCTGCTAGGATCATTCGCACTGCCACCGCCTATTGGTGTAGCCATTCTATCTGGCGGAGATCTTCTTCTTTCTCTTTCCTGATGCCAATTGTACATTCCACGCTCGATTTGCTGTTCTGAATAACCGGCGTTTCGCAAAATTTTCACAGCTTCACCATCATTTCCTTGAGCATATGCTTGTCTTGCTTGTTCTACAGGATTAGTTTCAGGAGTTGGTTCAGGTGAAGCAGCATTAGCATCACGAGGTCTTCTTGGCGGTGGCAAGTCGTCTATAGCTAATTGTTGCAGTCCTTCCATTAGTATTTTGGGTCTGGATCTGAGCCAGTCTCTTATTGGCTGTCGTTGGATTTCTGGTGGCAGTAAATTAACTCTAAAACGCGGATTAGGTTTACGAGATAATTTTGCCTCTTCAATTTCCTTGGCTCTCGCGAATGATATTGGTTCTCCGGTTTTTTTTCTTGCTTCCGATCTCCAGTCTTTCCAAATACTAGCTATATCTTGGTCTGGATAACCTAATCTTTTCAATATTATTCCGGACTCTGTTTGATCTCCATTCATGAAAGCATCTTTCGCTTCTAGAAAACTAGTCACAGAATCTGCCTCCTCTTTCTATCATCATTTTGTCACCGAGTCTTTCAGCTAATAATTAAACTATGGCTCGGAGCGCCATAAAAAGATTTTAACGGTTTGCAGATCGATGTACTTTGCCGGCAGGCTTTACTGGATGGCCGTACAGGCGTTTGTAATAGTAATAATGCCTCTCAGTTGCAGGCAGCTCTTTGATGAGGACATTTAGCTCGCCCTCCAGTGACAGCAGTTCACTTTTTGTTTCCTTTATGCCCAGTTTGCCTAAAGAATGCAGTGTCTTTACTTTGTGAAGCTTGCTTTCAATCTGCCGGATTTTGTTATAGGTATCCTTGATGTCATTGATGTCCTTCAGCATGATAGTAATTAGGAAAAGTGGGATAAATACTTTACTTATTGAATGGATTTATTGCCGTTATTGATGTTTCTTTGAAGTCTTTCACATTTTCTGTATAGATTTTTGTGATGTCGTGCTCCAATGCTGTTGAAACTATCAATGAATCCCATATAGACATTTTTTTGCTTCTGGATAAAGCAATTGCTTTTTTAACAGTTTCATGATTATAATTTATTTTAACCCAGTTGACCGAATCTATGATTCCTGAAACAATTGTCTCAGCTTCTTCGACAAGAAAAGGTATTTTCAACTTTTTTGTCAGTACAAAGAAAAGTTCTGCAAGGACTTGATTTGAAACAGCTAATTTTATTTCTCCTTTGAATGCCTTTTCTACTAGAGATTTACAGATTTCGTGTTTCCTTTTATCAAATATGTCAAAGCCATAGACAATAATATTTGTATCGGCAAGAATGATGTTATCTTCCATGAAGTTCATCTCTGGACTTGTAAAGAAGACCACCACTATTGTGGCCCTTTTCCAAGAGATCTATTGTCTTTTTCACATTATTGCTTTCAGTTTTAAGCCATGTTTGCATGGCTTCTGTTAGAGCTTCCCCAAGATAGCCTTTTCTTTTGCCATATTTTGTACTTGCAGTCGTTCTGAACTTTTTTTCGACATCATCGTCTACATTCACAGTTATAGTTCCCATGGAATCCACTTAACTATTTAGATAAGTATATATTTAAATGTTGTAGTATATAAATATATGATATGCTCTTAATAATCCCACGACTAAAGTCGTGGGTTTCTGAGAGCATGTCATCCCAACATTGTTTATGTAATATCTGCTGTCTAAAGACAGCAGTTTTAAGCAATGTTGCGGATAATACTATCAAGGATCCATTGCAAAGACTGACAACGGCCTGTAACTTACTGTTCTTTGCTGTTCCTCAGCTTTCTGTGGTTCTCCAGAGAAAACGACTACACGGGCTGTACCCGAGAATCTGGAATTCTTATTCGGTATGATTTCCAGCTTATTTTCTCCAAGCCTGATAACAGTCTGATTCAATTTTATGGACTGCAGGTCTTTTGCAAAGCCTGAAAAGACCTCTTTGTCATTCAGCTCCACTTTCATGCTGCCAATGTTCTTGTCCATTACTAATTCTACACGGGCTTCGTCAAATTCCTGATCTGAACTCAATAGGAAAGCCGATTCTTTCTTGCCGAAGTAAAGGCTCCTCAATTCCAGCCTGACATTTTTCACATTGTATTCATTTGCTGCCCATATCTTCCACAAAGAAGACCACGGCCTTACCTGAATATTCATCTTGTCACTAAGCATTTCTCCGGGAACATCAACAGTATAGTCGCCGATAGCATAATTGCCCTGCACCACCCTCTTGCCGTTTACCATTATCTCCAGAGGCGCAAGGTTGTTTGAGCTGGCAACAGAGAAGCTTATTGTCATGTTCTGTGCGCCTTGGGTTTCCACATGCCTGGTTATTTCGTTGCTCCCGAAAAACAGGCCGTTGTAAAGCTTCTTGCTGCCAAGGCTGGCTTCCTGTACTTTGCTAACATAAGCTGCATCAAACTGCGTTTCAAATATAGTCGTATTTGTCCTTCTTTCCTCTTCCCCTGCGGGACCAATATTGAATACCATAAGCAAGCCGAAAAGCAAGAGGAAAAGTCCGACTAACAGGAACACCAGAAACTCGTCTACATCGCCCATATATTTGTCACTAACAAGTAATTATAATAGAAAGGTTTTTAAGGGTTGTGATTGGGCTGTTTTTAAGAAGTGCGAGAGGGCGGATTGCTGCAGAGAAGCAAAAGCTTCTCTGAGCTCTCAGCGAGCTCCGCTCAGCTGCAGACGAACCGGGGTTTGAATCTTAAATGCGAGAGGGCGGATTCGAACCGCCGAACGGACTAACCGACAAGATTACCCCGTTTTATGTGTTTTTTGATTGACCTTTCTTTTGAAAGAAAGGTCACTTGAGTTTCGCAATCATCTTGTTTTTCATGACTCAAGATAGCACTTGCGCCTTTTTCTGTAATCCTTTCCGTTAACGCTTTTCGCGTGAGTCGAAAAGGGTTAGACCAGGCTTGGCTACTCTCGCAAGAGGAGAAGAAACCTTAGGTTTCTCTCCTTCTAACCTCATTTCCTAATCAAAAATATTAATAGAATAAGCTTTCTTTGCTAGAAAGCTTTCAGCTTTCTAGCAACTCAAGAAGCTTGTGCTTCTTCGAGTTTTCCAAGGTTTTTCATCATAGTTAGAAGCAAAGTGCTTGTTTAATTCCAGAAAAAGCTTTACGACAATTCTTGCATCTCTTTCTTGAGCATTGCTATCTGGCGCTGCAGGTCTCCAAGCGAGTCTCCGATGTGGGTCATCTCTGTTTCTGTTTCCTTTGCTTCAACCATGAAGCCCCTGGGCCGCAAAAGCTCTGAATCCATTTCGTATATGTTCTTTTCCAGCCTTGCAACGCTGTTGCGGAGAATCTTCAGGGCATCCGAGCGCACCGTCTCTGCCTCGTGTATGACGCCGTATAATTGTTTAATTGAGCCAACAAAGCCCTTCATCTCGCTAAGAGTAGTTATGATGTCCCTGTATTTCTCTACCTTGACAAAAAGAGGGGCTTCCTTGTGTTCTTCAATAAACGAAGGCAATTCTTCATGATCAGTTTCAGGGGGCTCTATCATTGCCTGCTTTATTTCCCTGATATCGTCTCTTTCCTTCTTTTTGAAAAACATGATATAAACACAATCTGTGGATTTGTTTATACAGGCATACCACGACTATGACCGCTGTTTGAAAACAGTGGTATGCCATGTATCAGATTAACTTTGGCGCCGCCGGTTTAAATATTAGGTGTATGCGGTAGTCGGGACTTTCGTTGCCTCTACTTGCTTTTTTCCGCTTTTTCCGCAAGCGCTTTTGTGTTAACAAAAGGGCTTTTCGAACCCGAGTCTCGTCCGTGGCAGGGACGTGTCCTACCGCTAGACTACTACCGCATTCTTAGATATTTTTTTAGATAATGTTATTAAAGCCTATATTCTCAAAAAGCGTAGCTTTTTGGAATTCTCGGAGAAGCTTCGCTTCTCCCAAGAGAACCCGGAAAGAGAAATCGAACAGTAATCGTTTTAATAAAAATAAACAAGGGAAAATAAAAAACTCTTAAACTTTCACTTTCTTTGCCCATCTTTTTGATAGATCTGAGACAGTATCTTTCAGACCAAGACCAAGAGCAATTGCCATGCCCAAGCCAACAGAAGCTATGACTACCAGCAAGATGTTGTTTACAAGCGTTGCTGATACGCCAAGTATAGGCAATGCCAATGCAACTGCCACGTACATTACCAAGAAGAATAATGTCTTGGCAGTAAGCGTAGCCCATACCTTATTAAGCTGCTTCATGTGGTGCTTTATGTACTCAGCAAGGACGTAACCAGCAATGAGAATTGCTGCTGCTCCTATCACTCGCGGGATGAATGCATTGATCTCTGCAACCCACAGCGACATGGCTGGAATGCCCAATATCTCCATGGAAGTTGCTACCGTTATGAAACCAAGATAAATCCACCATTTAGCAATAACTGAAAAGATATTGCTAAGACTTACCGCAGGTTTGTCTGTTTCTGAAACGTAGTAGTCCAGACGTATCTTATCAAGCACATTTTTTACAGCCCTTCCTAATATCTTGCCTACAACCAAGCCTATTACAAGCAGGATTATGGCTGCCAACAAGTTAGGCAGAAGTGCTGTAGCGTTTGCTGTCAGCTGGGAAAGTACGTCGACAACTTGAAAAGCCATTCTTTCACCTTTATAGTCTTTGTTGGAACCCGTTAATAAAGGTTTCCATGGCGAATGAATTACGCTTGAAGCACAAAGAAGTAGTTAATTGCATTACTTTTCTTGTTTTTTATCAGCTTTTCTAAAATAGCTCTTCCAAACTTTTCTTCCAAGATTTCTTTCTGTTCTGTCTAACATTGTTCCCTGCCCGCGAGTGCCCCAGAATCTTGCGGCACGGCTGGCTGCATAACCTAATCCCAATACCGCTAATGCTGCAGCTGCAGTTTCTACAGGCTGATCAACTGCATTATGAGAAAAGTTCTGGACTGCACGCCAGACGCCATTATAATCTATACCGGCTGCAACACCGTAGAGTTGCCTTGCACCCGTATCACCCTGAACAAGTGCTTTATAGGTCCTGTCGAAATCAAAGCCCGTGACGCCGTCCCAGATTCCTTGTGTGCTCTGTGTTACTTTAGTTACGCCATCTCCAAAATTCGCCAGATTCTTTATATCGCGATATATTCTAGGAGCATAGGTTACTGCATCCGGAACCGCTGTTATCCCGTCTCCTAGTTTTTCAAAATAACCTTTACCAGAGCCAACAACAACTCCGGCAACGCCTGCTTTGCCTGCCAGTTTTAACCCTATTTCCAATGGTTTGTAAGCGGCAAAACGCCCTAGCTCTCTGTTCATAATTGTCACTGTCTAATAGTAACAATAAGTGTCCTTATAAGCGTTTCTATAGTTTGATGACTATATAGTAATGAATATGTGCAACGCAATGCTTCACTCACTCAATAAGAACTTTCCACATCAATCCAACTCCGCAAATTTGCCTGATTTGGCTATTTTGTGCTGTGTTTCTACAAAATAGCCATTCTTCAGTGCTCCTTCGCAGAATTTGACGAGTCTTTCGATCAGCGAATCGTATATATCTTCCATTTTTCCCAAACCTTTGAGTTTGCCCCTGTCTTGCTTGCTATCTGAATTGATGTTTTAGTCGTATAATTTTATAGTCAAGCAATAATTACATACTAAACGCCGTTTTCGGCGGTTCCCTTGAATAAAAAAGCGCCGGCGGCAGGATTTGAACCTGCGCGCGCATCCGCGACAAGAAGTACCAGAGTACTTCATATCACTCACGGCGCTCTAGCTCTCAAGGATCGTCGTCATCTCAAGCCTTATCGGATCTTGAGCTAACCCTAGCGCATTTGCCAGATTCTGCCACGCCGGCTTCATTAAAGATTGGCGATTAATGTTTTATAAACATAATTTTTACTTTATTGCTATGATCATCATCAAGCATCGTGTGAATACGGTAAAAGACCTGAAGGAAACGCCTGAGGAGTTTGGCGTGGAAGTGGATATCCGTACATGGGGCAAGGACCTCATATTGCATCATGATCCGTTTGTGGAAGGGGAAAAGCTCGAGGATTTTCTGAGCAATTATAATCATAAGTTTATAATATTGGAGTCAAAAGTCGAAAGGATAGAAAATAGGGTTATCGATTTAGCAAAGCAATACGGGATAAAAGATTACTTCCTTCTGAGCGTGAATCCGCCGTTCATGTGGAAGCTGATGAATGAGAATTTCAAGAAAATGAATGTGCGCTTTTCTGAGCTGGAAAGCGCGGAGACGTGCCTGCTCTGGAAGGACAAAGTAGACTGGGTATGGGTAGACACATGGACCAAGCTTCCGCTGGACAGGAAAAGCTACGATATCTTGAAGAAGCACTTCAAGATATGTCTGGTTTCTCCAGAGATACTAAACCGTCCACAGGATATTGCAAAATACAGAAAGTTCTTTTCAGACAATAAAATGGAAATTGACGCCGCGTGCACCGATGACTGCGAGGCGTGGAAATGATTAACCTAAATCAACAACATCTTTCCAGAAATTAACTGATTCTTTCAGGTCGCGAATGACATTGCTGTCGTAAGGCAATCTTTCCCTGAAAGAAGGCTCCATGTAAAGGGTCATTTCCCTTGCGCCAGAGCTGTCTATTGCTTCCAATACTTTATCGGGTGTAATCATACCATCCTTGTTGAACTCGGCTGTGAAAGGCTTTCCTGAGGATACATTTCCTCTTATCCGCTGCTTCAACTGCAAAACAGGCGCTTCCCTGCCGAAAGCCCTTATCCATCCATAGGGGTCGCCGTCTTTTGGATTTCCTGAATGGGCGTTGCCTTGGTCCGTATCCAGGCAAAGCAGAACAGGAATAGCGGGATCTTTTCTCTTGAAAACATCTAAAATTCTTCTTGTTTCTGTTATTGTTTCTGCAAGCTCGCGGGGTATGGACATATGCTCGAATGTCAGGCATTGCAGTCCTGCCTTTTTCGAGTGCTCTGCCCATTTCAGCCAGTTATTAATTATTCTGTTGAAAATTAAATCCTTCCTTTTTTCAAAGTCATTAACACTGTATATTCCAAGCCTGCTCCCGGTGCTTACTGCTCCTATGTCTGCGGATATCTCACTGAATCTCTGGAGCCACCACAGCCAGTAATCGCTTATTTCTTTGTCAGGATGGCCCGAATACATCCAGCGCTGGCTCGTGAACGTATGAAGAATCTCTATGCCAAATTCACTGCAGCTTGCATTTATCCTTTCCACTTGCTCATCTATGACTTCTTCTGGGAAATTCGGTTGTAACAAATCAGAGCAGAATTGGGCGTGCTTCAGGCCTAATTCCTCTGAAAGCAGCCTGGCCCATTCTTCGGGCCGAGGCCATCTATTTACGGCAAAGCCCAGATGAACGCCGAAATTTATTTTAGCCATTTGTCAATCACCATAAACGTCTATATGAAAGCCTTCAGCTTTTTAAGAGTTGTCTGTTTCTATAAAACAATGAAAGCAGCACTTCTCGAAGCCCCAAAGATAATCAAAGTAAAAGATATTGATACACCTAAAGTCGTGGAAGGCACCGTTCTTTTGCGCGTCAAGGCATGCGGCATCTGCGGCTCCGACCTGAAGTTTTTCAATTACGGCGACCGCGTGAAAGAGTTTCCTGCAATATTAGGCCACGAGATTGCAGGTGAGGTTGCTGAGGTCGGAAAAGGCGTTGACAATTTCAAAGTTGGCGGCCGGCTGGCTTTGGGAAACGAAATCCCGTGCAAAAACTGCTATGCGTGCAAAAAGGGCCTGGAAAATGTCTGCGAAAATGTGTTGTCTGTTGGTACCACAGTCCCTGGAGGCCTGAGCGAATACATGCTCCTTACAGAAGGAATGATACAAAGGGGACCAATAAATGAAATTCCTGATCATCTCTCGTTCGATGAAGCTGCTCTTTCTGAACCACTGGGCTGCGTTGTAAATGGCCTTGAGTTTGCAAAAATGGAGGAAGGAAAAAATATTCTTATCATAGGAACCGGACCAATTGGCTGCATGGCTATTAATCTTGCACAACTTCTTGGGGCAACAAAGATTGTTGCAGTTGATAAAAATGAAAAAAGACTGAAAATGGCTCATGTTTTTGATGCTGATGAATATATTTATGCTGAAAAAGATTTTCTTGCAGAGGCATTGAAATTAACAAACGGCAAAGGATACGATGTAGTAATTTCAGCTTGCAGCGATACCCGTGCACACGAGCAGGCGATACAGGCAACAGCGAAAGGAGGATTCGTGAATCTATTTGGCGGGGTGGCGAAAGGTCTTCCTGATGTTGTTTCTTTCCCTAGCAATTTTATGCATTACAGAGAAATTTCTGTTGGAGGCTCATTTTCAATGACTAGTAAGCATCACAAAAAGGCACTGGAATACTTGGCAAGCGGAAAGATAAGGACAAAGCAGTTGGTAACGCACAAGTTCAAGCTTGATGAAATAGAGAAAGCTTTTGGCGCTGTACAGAACCAGGAAGGTTTGAAGGTCATCATAAATCCTTAAATAAGCTGGATAGAAGCTGGATAAAATGGACGAAAACGAAGAAATGCCGTCAGTTGCCGGAGAGCAGGGGCAAGACTATAACGAGATAGTGAATGTAGTAATCAGCGAGCCAGATTTTCATTCTTTTAGAAATGCAATAAACCAGGAGATAGGAGAAGTCCTTGGGCATGTGGACGGAAAAGAAGTCGAAAGGCTTGTTGACGAGATTCTGGGTGCTGAAAAGGTATTTTTCATCGCCGTCGGCCGCGTGTTCCTGTCTCTGCAGTGCTTTGCCAAAAGGCTGGCACATTTAGGCATAGAATCTCATGTTGTCGGTTCTGTAAATGAGAAAGCCATAACAGACAAGGACTTGCTTGTTGCTGCAAGCGGTTCAGGCGAAAGCATTATGCCGGTCGAAATAGCAAAAAAAGCGAGAAAATTCAATGCGCGCATAGGATTAATCACGTCTGCCCGTGAATCTACACTGAAAAATATCGCTGATTTTGCTGTGCATCTGCCAAGCCCCACAAAAAACGACCCTGATTACGGCGTGAAATCTGTCCAGCCAATGAGCACGCTTTTCGACCAGGCATTGCACATATTCGGCGACGTAGTTGCAATGATAATCCAGAATAAGCAAGGCTTGGCCAAGGAAGAATTATGGATGTATCACGCGAACCTGGAATGATTATAAAACCGTTCTGATTCTCAGTGATTCTTATGCAACCAATAGTTTCAATAGTAGTTCCATGTTACAACGAGGAAAGGAACCTGCCATTGCTCGTTTCCAGGTTCGAGAAAGTACTGCAAGACGTGGATGCAGAGCTGATTCTTGTAAACAACGGCTCAACAGACAACTCGCAGCAGGTGCTTGAAAAGATAGAAAAAGAGTATAATTTTGTAAGAATTGCGGTTGTTCCGAAGAATATAGGCTACGGCCACGGCATCATGACGGGGCTGAAAACAGCAAAAGGCGGTGTGCTGGCATGGACGCATGCCGATATGCAATGCGACCCTGAAGATGTTTCAAGGGCTTATGATATATACAAGCAATCGGGTGAAAAAACTTTAGTCAAGGGCAACAGACAAGGAAGATTCTCTTTGCTGACAAAAAGTTTTCATGCGATGGCTGCAATACTCTTCTTCAGGCGTTTTGACGACATAAATGGCCAGCCGAAGATGTTTCCCAGGGGCCTTATGGATGAAATGAAAAAGGCACCCAGTGGTTTTCAGCTTGATTTCTATGTGCAATACATAGCAAAGAAAGAAGGCTACAAGGTTGCGAGCATACCCGTTAGATTTGGCGTAAGGAAATTTGGCTATTCCAAGTGGGCAACAGGCATGAAGCCAAGGGTTAAGAACGTTGCCAGGTTCCTAGGTTACATGCTGAAATTAAGGTTTGTTGGTGAGTGAATGAAAATAATTGTTCCGATGGCAGGGCCTGACGAAAGCTTCCAGCAGGAATTCGGAAAGATAAAGCCGCTGGTGGAGATAGATGGCAGAGCGATGATTGGGCATATTGCATCAATGTTTCCTCAGGATAGCAATATGGTTTTCTTGTGCAGGAAGCAGGATTTGCAGAAAGGCCTGGATAAAGCATTGGAAAAGACCGGCAAGAAATCCATGACGATAGTGCCAATAGAAAGGCCGACAAAAGACATTATAGACACGCTCTCTTTTGCCGATGAGTTTGTGCACGATGATGAAGAAATAGTCATAGTGCATGCTGATTCATACCAGAAATTTGATTTCAATGACTTTGTCGCCAATGCAAGAAATTATGATGGGGCAATGACTGTCTTCAGTGGATTCAGTCCTGCAGACCCAAACACAGCCAACTTTGGCAGGATCAGTGTTACAGGTAATAATGTTATTGGCATCTTTGAAAAACAGAAGCTACAGCCACATCAAGTTACAGCTGCCGGGTGTTATTATTACTCTTCATGGGCGATGTTCAAAAAGTATGTCGGGGAGATGATGCGGAAAAATTACAGCGTTAATGGCAAGTTCTTTGACAGCCCTGTGTACAATGAGATGATCGCTGATGGGAAAAAAGTAGTGCCTTACGTTGTGAAGTGGTTTGTAAGCTTCGGCGAGCCGTGGAATGTTAAAGAGTACATGTTCTGGTCAGAATACTTTGAATATTTGGCACATTACAAAGACAGCCGGAAAATTCATGACATTATCAATTTAGTGCCGTCTGCAGGCAGAGGCAAGCGCTTTGCGGATTTGGGTTACATGACGCCGAAGCCCCTGATAAAAGTGCTTGGCAAAGAAATGATTCTTGCCTGCGCGGATGCACTGCCAAAGGCAGGGAAAAATATATTCGTCATCTTGAAAGAACAGGCTGATTCTTATGCGCTGGACAAAGTTCTAAAGAAGAATATTGCTAATTGCGAGGTTGTTGTTATAGACCAGATTACAGATGGAATGGCGCGCACATGCCTAATGGCAGAGCACCTGCTGGATAAAGACAAGCAACTGGTCATTTCTTCGTGTGATTACAGCTTTGTATATGATGATGAGAAGCTGCAGAAAGTTATTGCCGAAGAGCAACCTGACGCGATGATATGGACATTCAGAGAGTATCCAGATGCCAGGCTTGCGCCTAATGCTTACGGTTATGTTGTCGTTGAGGATGGAAGAATAACAAAAATATCAGAAAAGGTTCCTATCAGCGACCAGCCCCACAAGGACCATATAGTGCAAGGAACATTCTGGTTCAAAAATGCGGAACTGTTTTTGTGGGGAGCAAAGGAAATGATCAACAAGGGCGTCACAATAAACGGAGAATACTACGTGGCTACAGCTATCAATGAGCTGATTGCAAATGGCAAGAAAGTAGTGCCTTTTGAACTAGAAAAATACATTTGCTGGGGCACGCCGCTGGATTTATGGACATTTGAGTTCTGGGAGAACTATTTCTCGCAGCTGGATTCTCATCCTTATAAGAAATAATCACAAAAAAGTAGGAAAGGTTCATACTTCTTGCCTTTAAAAACATTTTCGCTAATTTTATTTTCTATGGACGTTATGCAGGCAGCTGTGCTGGAAAGTCTGGGAAACTGGAACTACAGGAAAATGCCAATGCCTGAATGCGGCGATCATGAGGTAGTTATCCAGACTAAGAGATCGGGCATATGCAGCACAGATGTCGTCAGATCCATGAAGACCGGCTTCTACCGTTATCCTATAATACCCGGGCACGAATTCTGCGGCGTTGTTGTCCATAAAGGCAAAAATGTCAGCACATTCGATATAGACGATCATGTAGCTGTTTATCCGCTGATGCCTTGCAAAAAATGCAAGCCTTGCACAAAAGGCAAGCAAAATCTCTGCGACAGCTACAACTTCCTTGGTTCCAGGACACATGGCGGGTATGCGGAATACGTTTTGTGCCCGGAAGAAAACCTGATCAGGATACAGAAAGGCATATCTTCTGAGCAGGCGGCAATGACAGAACCCGCTTCTGTCGCTTTGCATGGCATAAAGGCAGCAGAGCTAGATGCTCAATGCGAAACGGCTGTGATAATGGGACTTGGGCCCATAGGCCTTATGACAGTCCAGTGGGCAAAGATCTTCGGCGTAAAAACCGTTATCGGCGTGGACAGGAATGAGCACAGGTTCAGGATTGCAAAGGAAATAGGAACGAATCATGTTATAGACACAAGAGACTCGGAAGCGTCAGTAACAATAAACGATCTGACGAACAAAGACGGCGCTGACATAATTTTTGAGTGCTCCGGTTCCGATGAACTGCAGACACAAAGCATACTTTCTGCTGCAAAAGGAGGGAAGATAGTGATTCTTGGGAACCCTGCAAAAAATCTGGCCATTGACAAGGATGCATATTCGCGCATATTGAGAAGAGAGATAACAATAACAGGTTCGTGGAGTTCGATGATAGGGCAGAAGAACGAATGGGAAGAGTCGCTCAGGGCCATGAAAGAGGGAAAAATAGACCCAATACCTGTGATAACACATGGTTTTCATCTTAGCGAGGCCAAACAGGTTATGGAAGATATGCATTTCAAGAAGTTTGAATTCTCAAAGGTCCATTTCTACTTTTAATTCAGCGGTGCCTTGATGAAAATAAAGCCGATAAAGTTTATTGAAAAGAAGTGGCTGGCAATAATACTTATTGCATCTTTGATGGAACCAGTGCATTATTTTCTCCTGATAAACTATCCGTTGCCCGGCAAGACGTTCATGGCTTATGATGCTGACGAGGCGACAGTCGCAGGCGTCATGCGGTCAGTGGAACTGGATTTCGATAACCCCTGGTCAAAAGGAGAAAAGGTATTCTTCAATGGGGCGCTGGGATCTCCGTACCCGTATCTGATGCTTGGATACGTTCGCATGCTGTTTGGCATAGATGCGTTGCTCATGAACATAATTGCAAAGTTCCTGCTTTTCTTTGTATTCCTTTTGGTGCTTTTCAAGGCGATGGAAGCGCTGATGCCGCGCAGGCATGAGCTTGCTTTCCTTTTCTTTTTGCTGCCGCTTGGTTTGATGCCAATTGGCTATATGCTAGGTTATGCAACAGGAGTCGAAAGGCTGGTGGAAGGCTTCAGTTTTGAGTTTTCTATATTGAACAATATATCGCGCGTCTACTATTTTGTCCCACTGATAACATCATTACTATCCCTGCTTTTCTTTAGCAAAGGAAAAAAAACGCATACTACAATATTTCTAGGACTGACATTTTTCTTTTACCCTTTCTTTGGTTTTGCTTTTGCTGGATTGATGTTTCTTTACAGCGTTTCAGGTAAGCATGGAAAGATACAGGACAAATTCAAGCAATCTATCAATGAACTGTGGAAAATTTATGCATTTGCAGCAATATTCCTAGCGCCTTGGATTTACGCACGTTTCGTGCATCCAGAATACTTTACGCTTTACAGCCAGAATAGCTTATGGTGGCGTGCTCATCTTGTAGGTATCCTAGGCAGTTACTTTATCTTGCTCGGTATAATCTTCTTCGCAAACATGCAACAGGCAAAAAAGAATTGGAAATTTCTTTTGATTGCAGGCGTGTTAGCAATTACCATAATGATTTTTGAGCTGAAAGCCCTTGGTGTTTCGCCTTTCACTTCTCTGATGTTGCCAAATGCGATCCTTGATATTTCTGAACTGTTGTTTATTGCGCTTTTCGCTGTGGGCTGGCTAGTTCTTGAATCCGGTTTGGATAGAAGGCACAAATTTATCATCCTTGCTGTATTGGCTCTGTTTCCACTATCAATATTGAACCCGAAATACGTCTTCTGGATGCAGTATCGGATGGGCTATCTGCTTCACATACCACTGGCAATGTTAGCCGCTCTTTATTTCGACTCGTTTGTTGCTAAGATGAAATCATTCGGCGTAAGAAAAACAATTGTCGTTGCCGTAATAGGCATCTTTGCACTGACGTCTTTTCTGGCTTACAATTACCGCTACCAGATGGCCGACAGGTGGATAGGCCAGGTCTATCTTGACAAGAGCGACAAGGACGCGATGCTCTTCCTGAATACGCAGCAAAAGGGCGTGGTCCTTGCTTCTGATGAGACAAATTATTTCCTTCCGCCATGGAGCGGGCAATATGTTTTATACCATCCTGCTGAATCGCAATATTTAGGCGGCGGGCCCGACAGGCAAAAGAAAAAAGCGGATGTTGCTGCCTTTTATGAAGGTGGAATGGATGAAGACGAGTTTAGGGACATGCTGCTGAGATACGGAATAGATTACGTATTCTACGGGTCAAAGGAACAGCAGCTTGGTGGTGTTGATCTGGAGTCAGTCGATTTTGTTGAAAAGATATATGACTCGGAAACAGCCGTCTACAAAGTGAGGCTTTAGTTCAGCGGGGGCATGTGCCGCATATCTTGTTGGTCTTGTCAAGATTCATGTGGGCTTTCCTGAAATTTATATAATCGGCATTATTGAGAACATCCTCTATTTTTTCTGCCTGGAATATATTGCCGAACGTGTACTGTTTGTGCATCCTGATGTTGCAGGGCATGACAAATCCTTCCACATTCACGAAAAAGGAATTGAACGGCCAGTAGCATCTTCCCAGCCTTTCTTTGCTTGTTTTGTGGCCGAGCAGGATGCCATGCTTCAGCAGCCTTAGCCGAAGCTTGCCGATTCTTTCTGTAATCTCTGCGGTATGCAGTCTTGTTTCTGCCACGAAGTCTTTTGACTCATTGTACCCCGTCTCTCCTTCAACCGACCAGTTTTCAACCTCAACAATTGTTGCATAGTCCAGTTTTAGCTCGGTGATTAAGTCATAAAGACTGTCCATTTCATCCATATTCATGTGGGAAATTACAAACGTAAGCCCTATGATAGTGTTTGCTTTCTGCCTGTTCCTGTCTTCTACTAATGACTTTGCCCCGTTCTTTATCAGGTCGAAATTAGAGCCTACCCTTATTTTTTCAAATATTTCCTTGTTGGTTGAGTCAAAACTCACTGGCATGTCATTTATGTATTTCAGGACGATTTCCCTTACTCTAGGACTGGCTAAAGGTGTTCCGTTCGTGTTCGCCCAGATTCTTATGCCCCTGTCATGAATCTTCTTCAGGAACTGCTCTAATTCGGGATGCATCAACGGCTCTCCAAGACCGCCAAGCTTTATTGACTTGAGGTCAGGAAGCATGGAAAGAACTTTGTCGAGCTCTTCAAGGGACATGTTAAGCTTTGTGTAATTCCTGATTTCAGCGTCTCTCGAGCAGGTTATGCAGTGCAGGTTGCACTTTGCCGTCGGCTCCAGCTGTATGTGCGTTATCTTGCCTATCTGCTCTTTCTTCTCGAACTTTACAAGTTCCCTGTGAAATCTGGCCTTATTTATTTTCCTGATTATGTTTTTCACTTTCATTCATCCCGGGTATTCTTAAACGACTCCAAATGTTTATCTGGATGCCAGAATAGAAATACTGCTGCGGAAATGTATATAAAAAGAATCCACCATCTTTAGATGGTGGTATTTCTGTGAAATACCACAATACGATTTGTGGATTCTTTTATGCTCAAAATTGCAGGGCAATTTTGGCATGCCAGAAAGCTTTGCTTTCTGAGCATATCGGAATACCACAGATAATATTCGGTGTTTAACAGTGGTATTCCTCGTATAAATTAACGCATCTCATGGAAAAGCCCGGTCTTCTAGAGCAGTGTAACAGACATGACTCCCAGCACTATAAGAGCGACCCCGCAGATTTTCCATTTGTTCATGTCCTCCTTCAGGTACGCTTTTGAAAGAAGCGTTACCCAGATGTAAGTCAGGGACGTTATCGGGAACAGCAGAGACAGCTCCTCTGTTTTCAGCGCCAGGATCATGAAGAAGCCGCTGAAAAGAAACAGTACGCCCCCGAGAATGAAGTGCCTGCTGAAAACCATCTTCATGAAGCCGAATCTGGAAGCCATCTTGAGGAGGAGTATGCCGATTGCAGAAGCAATAGTGGAGGCAACCCCGAGAGCGATGGCAAATATGTCAGTCATGTTCTGCACCTTTTCCGACCAGAGAAACGCCAGTTATAATGAGCAAGATACCAAACCAGTTGAATATGCTGACTGATTCGTTCAGTATGAACAGCGACGCAAGGAATATCCACACAAAGCTTAGCGACCATACGGGATAAAGAACCGACAGCTCGCTGCCTTTTAGGGCGCGTATGAAAATGAATGCGGCCACGGCGTAAGAAAGAAAGCCTGCGATTATGGTGATATTCACTGGCAGCGGCCCAAAATAGAATCCTTCAGCACCTGAACCTAGTTTAAACATAAGCTGAGCGACAGTTGTAAACAAAGTTGCTATGACTACCAGCAAAACGCTTTTGCTTATCATGATCGTCCACTATAACGCCGGCGGCAGGAATTTCTTCAATCCTTTCCGTTTTCTTTTGGGTTCATCAAGACTTTTCTTTTCTGAAAAGAAAAGGATTGATTTTGAACCTGCATGGGCCGAAGCCCGCCAGTTCTCCCATTTTCCGTGCACGCTTTTGTTTCAGCAAAAGGGCGCTTCGAGACTGGTGCACTTTTCCGAAGGCCTTAATCTTGTAAGGCCCCGTGTTCTCTTTGAACCCAAGGGCCTTTTTCTTACAAGAGAAAGGGGCTTTGCCAGATTATGCGACGCCGGCTTAAGACAATTTAATTCGATTAACTGTTTAAAAGGTTTCTTGCTTTATTCACTTTATGTTTTCCTCTAAAGACGAACATGTTAAAAAACTGGAAAAGGGCATAGAAAACCTCGAAAAGAAAATGAACAGAAACTTCATGCGCATAAATGATTCGTTGCAAACAATAACCGATGTGATAACAAAGATGCAGGAAGAAAACAAGGGGCTAAAAAATGACAGAGACTTCCTCATAGAAAAGCACAAAGAAATAATGCGCAGCGTGGAGACAGAAAGCAGGCTGGTAAAAGAAATGAAAGAAAAACTGGTAGAACCTGCAAGAAAGGAACTGAAAGAGGACGTAGAGCTTTTCAGAACTGCTGTTGGAGAAGCCTTTAGCCACGGCAAAAAAGAGGAACTTTTTGACATGGTAATGAAGTCTGGGAAGGTTAAAATGAGGGATGCTGCAAGAAAATTGAATGTGCACGAGATGCAAATAGAAACATGGGCACAAGACATGGAAAAATCCGGGCTGATAGATGTTTTTGAAGCCGGAAGAGATACAGAAATAAGAAAAAAATCACGTTAGCAACTCAAAAGTCGTTAAAAAGTGCGTATTTGTTCTTTTTAAGTTTTATTTTCATTTGATTCTCCATCAACAACAATCGTTTTCAAACGATTGTTGTGACCTTGGAAAACACAGTTTTCCGGGGCCGAAGAAAGCTTAGGCTTTCTTACGGTACCAGGAAACCACCTATAATGCTGGTGGTCTAATGGTTTATCGTCTGAAGATAGGTGGTATCCTGAGTATGAAACTTAAATTGGAAATGATGATACAGCAAATTCTGCCCTCCGTCCGTTCTTTTGTTGCAAAGGAACTTGTATTCCAATACAAGCTGAGCCAGGCAGAAGCTGCAGAGCTTCTTGGAATTACCCAGCCGGCCATTTCACAGTATCTTAACAACGTCCGCGGGAGTAACAGGCTTGTTGAAAACAAGGCTGTGCTAGGTATACTACAAAACCTGACACGCTGTATTTATGAAAGAAAGGCCGATGAAACGCACATCACTGCAGAATTGTTAAGAATATACACAATAATCACCGGCGGCAAGGAAGATAGTGCTATTGGAATTGAGAAAAACAAATCAGAGCAGCTAGCACTTTAATAGGATTTTGCTAATTCTTACGGATTCTAAGGAGTATTGACGTGAATATTCCGGCAACGTTCGCAAGCAGAAGGCTTCTGAGGAATTCAAATGCAAGCCACAAGGAAAGTGGCGTCAGCAACGGCAACCACCTGAAGTAAGACTGTAACAATGGCGATTCATCTACAAGCTCCGCAGTTCTTTTTTCCACCTGTTCTCTTATGATGGGCGAATCTATATCCACTGTGTTGAGCGTGGCAGACGTTATTGTTTCCCTGATGTCCGCTTTGAAAATGTCAGTATAGTGCACTGAATTCAGAGATATCGCAATCAGGATTCCCAAGCCAACTATAAGATTGATGATTAGAAGGGCTTTACCTGCTGCATTCGAGCCTATCCTGAAAAATTTCCATTTTTTTAGTTCAGAATAGTAAGTATTCGAGGCGCTGACTGTAAAAGGAAAAGCAACCAGGACTGCAGCTGCAATAAAAAGCGATAGCATTGTTGGTATGGCTGCAATCAGGCCTATAGAAGAAATAATAGCAGCAATAAGCCCAACCTGATACTTGTCTTTCTTTGCTCCATAGGAAGCTAGGAATGCAAGCGACAGTGTAAGGAATATCATTGCAAGGAGTAATTGAAGTATTAAAGACAGGCTTAGGAATTCAGGCTGGCTCCCAAAAAGAACTTTCATGAACTGGTTCTGCAAAATCACCAGCCTGTCCAAGTTCATGTCACTCGCTTTAATCAGAAAAACAAATAGAAAAAAAGAAACTGAAGTCAAGATTATAGTCTTCTTGCTTTCCTTGTCCAAGTCAATTTTCATTTTTAGGCAACCTTCTTCTTTCGTTGAGGCACCAAAAGGTACATGAGGAATATCACAATAATAATCACGAAAGCTACTACTGATACCAGAAGCAAGTCAAACGGCTTTTCAGGCGTCTTTACATTTTTTATCGCTTCGGTAAGATCGTTGAGCAGTAATTCAGCTTCGTTGAGAAGGCTGTTTGCAGTGAAATAGTCACCTCTTTCCAGCGAGAGATTAACCTGATTGATCTTTGATCTTATTGTTTCTGCAACGTTTCTGAAATAAGTTATGTTTCCTTCGTCGATGCCGGTTAAGTTGAGTAAGGATATGTTATCTTCCACGAGCTGCAGGGCAGCAACAAGTTCGCTGTATTTGGGTACCAGTGTTGTCTGCACTGTCTCGTTGCTTGGCGTGACCTTGATGAGAAAAGAGAATGTTGCACTGACATTGCTTTTATGCGTCTTGATTTCAGCATTTACTTGATAGTTCTTTATCGCTGCATCTTTGGGTATAAAGAAAGTGATATTGAACTGATCTTCTTTGCCTTGGTTTATGCTTGCGAATTTTGGTGGATTGGCGCCGTACCAGCTTTCTGGAACGTCAAGTACAATAGTGACATTTGTAAGCGTTATGTTGCCGTTGTTTTTGAACTTGGCCGTCCTTAAAATTGTGCCGCCCTGCATGGCTTCGAAATCAGATATGCCAGAAACAAGACTTATTGAATGCTTCAGTGTTGTATCGCTGCTGCTTCCGCCGCCAGAACCGCTAGAGCTGCTACTGGAACTTGAAGCTGCCGTGCAATTGCCGGCGTTGTCAGCGCCAGCTGAGCATGTTTCTCCGGAAGCACAGGTATTAAGGCCGCTCCATTTCCCCGTCTCGTTTGTAAGGCAGGTCCTGTACGTGACGTTGCTGTTGCATACATTCGTGGCTGCAGCAAGCCATTTGTTGTCATGGAAGCAGAATGTTGTGGAAGTTGCATTGCACACACCAGAAGGTTGCGATGTGTCGCTGTCGTCTACTTCGCCGTCGTAGTCATTATAACATCTGTAACCGAAGCACTGGCTTTCAATTTCGCAATATTTTACTGTATAGCCTAACAGGCCCGTGACAACACTGTAGCTTGAGTTTGTGAGCGTGGTTATGTTGATTGTTCCAGTGAATTCAGCGTATGCAGATGAAACCAGAAGTAATGGAATTATTAGCAACCACATTTTGCGCATCAAAATCACGGTGTAGCTCTAAAAAGCAAGACGTATGTGGCGAACCAGCTCTGGGAAACAGCAGAACCGGCGGGGACTATCATCCTGAGGAATAATGTGGTGAGGTTTCCTCTTGCGGGGCTCATGCCGAGGCCATAATTAGGGTCAAAGTTGTTCGTGATATTTATTTTGCTTGTATTAACCGAAGCGTTGGTATTTTGCCTTATTGTGGCGCAGGAAGGCGTGCAGCTTGCGAGTGTTATTGTGTTATTGTTGTTGTCCGTCCAGTTTGTCATCTTAAAATGGAGTGTGCCGGTAACAGTCTCGTTGAAGTGTGCAGTGAAATTAAACTCCCAGTAATCAGAGCCGTTGAGCACTGCCACCCCCTTGCTGATGGAAACTGTTGTTAAATTGATAATATTCATTGTAGTTACGTTTGTGAGGTTGTAGAAAATAGCATCTGTTGACGCATTGATAACGTTAGCTAGCCCTGATTCCACGCTATAAACGCTTGAATTAAATGCAAGACTGCTCACGGTTGAGGAAGATGTATTGGCTTTGAAATACACCTCTACTCGTTCGTTGGATGCAGTATCAAATGTTACATTGATCAATGAACTTGTTAGTGTATTTGCTACGCCCGAAGTAAGGTTTGCAGCACTTGAGCCTCTTGTTACGCTTATTACTGAAAGATTCGTAAAGAAGCTCGGTATGTTTATGAGCACCGTGCTCGCGTTGTCCGTGCCTGTAGGCGTCAGCGTGTAGATAAATGTCTGGTTGTCAACGCTCGTGTCGACGATGCGCGGCGATATTGACGTATTATAGTGAAGATCACGTATATTCGAGACTGTAAAGTTTGGAAGCGAGACGTTCAGGACAGTGGTCAGGTTGGAAACAATATCTCCTCCTCCAGTCAGGTTCCCGCCAATTGTTACACCCCTCGTTGCCCTTGACAGCTCAAAGACTACAAACAATCCGGTTCTCTGCCCGTTATTAAGAATAAGTGGCGTCGAGAAATTAACGAATATCTGGCTTCCTGAGGTAAGGTTGGGGTTTATAGATGAATTGGTTCCAAGCAGCAGGCCATTTATCGATGAGTTGAGCACGTGGACCTTGCTGATATTGGCGGAAACACTTCCCGCGGCGGCGCTGTTTATCGTGATGTTGAGGCCTGTTACGTTTGCTATACTGTTCTGAGGAATTACAGTAATATTGAATACAGTAAGGTTGTCCCGAGAGTTAATAAACTGTGTTGAGCCGTTTATCGATACAACAACAGTAAGATTCTGGGAAAATGCAAGAACTGGCATTAGTAGCAGTAAAATGGCCCACAAATGTCTCATTTTTTTCACTAAGTAATCATGTGCCAAGGCTGAATATAAAGATTAGAAGCGCCCCCGGCGCGATTTTCGTGTCTCTTTCTTTTTTCCTTCTTTTTCCTTTCTTTTTCCAAGGTTTTTCTTTAGCAAAGAAAAAGCTTTTCGAACGCGCGGCCCCTTTCTCTCAACAAGGAATTATCATCGCCGAAATGGACAAGACGCATTTCATGCGCCGTTTTGTCTTCGACTCCATTCACCTCTAGGAGGAAAGTGCATGATCGCATAGAAGCAAACGCTTCCAAGCTTCTATCCAAACTGAGCTACGAGGGCAATATTAGTGGGATTTCTTATACTACTTAATATTTTAAGTCTTTGGTCGTAAGAAGTATTAGTTTTACAACACCCCAAGGCTTTCCATATACTAAATTTAGAAATTATATTTGGATTTTTTGAGCCTATCGTTTTCATATACTTTTCAACCATTTTACCTTTGATTTCAAACCTTAGCAAAGGCAATTTAGGCGTTTTCATTGCCCAAAAAGAACCTTTTATGTTAAATTCTCTAAACATCTCACAGACATGGCTCATAAGATCAACAGAAACGGAAGAAACATTCAATCTTGGGTAAGAATATTCTTCTTTCTTTTTAATAAAGCTCATACATCCGTCAGTATCTATAAGACCTCTTAAGAATCTTTTTTTAAGAGTAGAGTTTCCACTTAAAATTATTTCCGGAACTGATATTACAGTATGTTTAAAATGTAAATTATAATTACTTAAAAATAATGGAATTTCACTTTTAGTAATGCAGAATCCGTATGTATTTTTTATACCATTTCTATTGTAAAAACGAGTTTTAACTTCTATACCAAATATTTTCTGTACAATATTTTTTACATGTCTGTCAATATAGTCCCTTTCATTTGCAGAGCATTCTATTGACAACCATACTGGATGTTTTATTCTTACATAGCCATCTCCAGTAATAATACCAAAAAGTTCAGCAATATCGGGGGTTATTTCTTTTGGTATCTTCATATTGCATTTTGGTAGATTCTATTATTAATGAATTGCTATAACACAAGATCGAATTTTCACGAGACAAAGGCCTTCAGTTCTCTTTTCACCAGCGCCTTAATTACAGCGCGGCCTATCTCGCTGTCCTTGCTGACCTTGATCTGGTTTGATTTGCCTATTGTAGCTGAAAATAGATATTCATTCCCTATATAGAAATTGACGATCTTGCCGGCATCTTTCGAAGCGAAACCGAAGACGATGTAAGCGCCGGTTTCTTCTGTCTTGAAATCTGTTTTTTGCCCGAAAGTCGCTACCTTGGGTGATATTTCTATGCTTATTCCAAGCTTTTCTTCCAGTTCCTTGATTGTAGCGCCTTTTTTGCCTATGATGCGTGGTATGGTGTCGTTCTCCACCAGGACCAATACTTTATTGTCGCTCAGTACCTGGACTTCAGCAGAGCGGTCAAATCTCCTGACCTCTGCAAGTATTTGCTTTTCTGCAAGCCTCTGTACTGCCGATTGCTTGGGGCCTTCTACGGGTATTATTACGTTCTCTTCTCCGTACGTGTAAATCTCGTATTCCAGCGCATTGCTCTCGAAATTTCGGACTTCAACTACTGGGCGAGCAAGATCAGCTTCTGTCATTCCTGTCGGTGTTCTTACAACAAGCGATAGCATGTAAATCTTCAATATGCGGCCGTCTTTGATATATATTATAGTATCGAGTATATGCGGGATTATGCCCAGTTCAACCCGGCCGATAAATCTTTGTACAGCGTCCACCGGGTCTGTGGCATGGACAACGCCTATCATTCCCACGCCTGCAAGGCGCATGTCAGAAAATATCAAAAAGTCTGCCGTCTTTCTCAGCTCATCGAAAACCGTGTAATCAGGCCTGACAAGCAAGAGCATGTCTGCCGTGTTCTCGAAGCTGCCATGAAGCTTGGAGTACTGGGTGATTTCCGGCTTGACCTGCAGGTCGCGCGGGGATTCCATTGTCTTGACTATCTTTCCTTGCTGCTCATAGAACTCTGCGAGTGAAGCTGCGAAAGTTGATTTGCCCGAGCCGGGAGGCCCTGCAATAAGTATGCCGTCAGCACGCTTTTCAAGCCTTTCCTTGAGCTTCGCTGAAAGTTCATAGTCATCAAGCGTGAGTTTAGTTATAGGCCTCACAACTGTTATTTCCAAGCCGTCCGAGAACGGCTGCCTGGTTATCGCAATCCTCATGTCGCCGTTTTGTACTACGCTTGCCAAATGTCCGCCGATTTCTATGAAAGAATTCTCTTCATAACGTGCTGCATCCATTATTTCTTTTATTATGGATTCCAGCTCCTCGGCTTTTATCACATCGTCCCTGATCTTTGTCAGTTTGAAATTTCCCGGTTTTCCTCTTTTTGCCAGCGGTATGCAGTTCTCCTTGAGATGCAGGCTCATTGTGTCTCCCGTAAGCATCTGTGATAGTTTTGTTTCCGTCTTTTTTTCGTACGGCCTGAAATAGCGTGTTTTGACGCCCTCAGCTTCTGCAACAGTGAACTGTACCATGTCAGAAGTATAGATTATCGCATCCTCTTCGCGCGCCACGTCAACTATCAAGGCATCTATCCTTCCGTATTTTGCAAGCTTGATTTCCTCCAACGTCTGCCTTCTGCCTATCTTTATCATTCTGACGCTGTAATCTTTTTCCATTTCCCTGAGTTTTTTCAGCTCTGCGAGCCCCTTGAAGCCGATTTCCCTGCCTTTGGATGCCTGCGCCCGGAGTTCTTCAACTACGAATTCCGGTATTATTATTTCCGCGTCCTTTATCTCCTCTTTTTTTATCAAATCTGTCATGATGCCCGAAATGATCACGCTTGTATCAAGCACTATTCTTTCTGTCATTAATTTCATCTCCTCTGAATTTTCGTTTTACGTAAATTCTTCTATTTGCGAAGCTTGTTTTTTTAGAAGGCTTTCCGCAGAAGTAAGAGGTAATATTGTAATAAGAATAATGCTTAAATACTTTTCTCTCAAGTTACTCCTTCCGCGAGACAATGGTTTTATAGATTACTATTGCGGCAATGCTATGTTCCACCGCTTATAATCTTTATAAGCCGGGAAAGCGTAGTGGGATTAGGTGGGGTACATGTTACGAACAAAAAAGGTTTCAGAAGAGCTGTTGGACAAAGAAACCTGCCCAAGATGCAGTTCTCACAGGATTTACAGCTCCGCTGAGGAATTCATCTGCCTCGCTTGCTCATACATTGTGATAAAGGGCAAATGAAATTTACAGCGCGGGTGTGTAGACTAGAGACTGGATATTAGGCTGTCCGCGTCCTTCGTATTAACTTCTTCCTCTTTCCCTGTTTTCATATTCCTTAACTTGATGGTCTTTTTCTCAAGCTCTTTGGGCCCCAGAAAAATCACGTAAGGTATGCCTTTTGCATTAACATAATCAAGCTGCTTCCTGATGTTTCTGCCAGCAATGTCGAATTCGCATTCTATGCCGGCTTTCCTGAGTTTTCTAGCCAGATCAATTGCATTCTTCATGTCAATGCCTATGCATGCGATGAAGATCTTCGTCACTGTCTTTTTTTCATCCAGCAGTTTTTTTGCTTCCATTATCTCCAGTACGCGCTCGACGCCGAATGAAATGCCTGCTGCTGGCGTTGGCTTGCCTCCAAAAAGCTCGATGAGCTTGTCATATCTCCCGCCGCCTCCGATGCTCATGCCGCTGCATGATATTTCAAAGACGCATGCGGTGTAGTAATCAAGCCCGCGCACAAGGCTCATATCGATAAGAGCATATTTTGAATATCCGTATTCGCCAAGAATGTTCACAATGTCTGTTATTTCATTCACTGCTTCCCTGTCTTTCGCAGCGGCTTCTATGTCTTTCACGTTTTTCAATTTTATGAAACCCAGTATTTCTTCCACCTTGGCTTGTTGCAGGCCCTTATCCTTGAGTTCCTTTGCAACATTATTCTCGCCTATTTTTTCCAGTTTATCGATGGATCGGAAAACAGCTGAAATATCTTTTACGCCAATGTTCCTGAGAAAACTCTCGACAAGCTTTCTGCTGCTCAGCCGTATCCGGAAATCCACCAAGCCTAGCTTTTCCAGCGCGTCGCATGCAATTGCAAGCACCTCTGCATCAGCACGATGACCTGCTGAACCGATTATATCGACGTCTGCCTGCCAGAACTCTCGATACCGGCCTGTGCCGGGCCTGTCATACCGCCACACGCGTCCTATGTGATATCGCTTGAATGGCTTCGGCAGATTTGGGTTGTTTGCAACTACCCGGGCAAGCGGCACAGTAAGGTCGAAGCGCAAACCCAGTTCCCTGTTCGATTTGTCCCGGAAATAATATATCTCGTCGCGGATTGCATCCCCGCCGCCCGCTTTTGCTGCAAGCAATGACCAGTCCTCGAAAGCGGGCGTTTCAACCGGATCAAAGCCCCATTTCTCGAATATGCTGCGCAAAGTATCCAGTACCTTCTGCCTTTTTATCATTGTCTCGGGCAGGAAATCCCGCGTCCCGCGTGGTGTCTGGAATTTAGTCATAGTAATCATTTCCTTTTCAATTGTTTTAAAAGTCGTCTAAAGTCTGCTGCTGTTGAGTCCCGGCTTATTAAGACAGGATATACAGGATCCATGAAAACGTTCAAAACAACCAGTTTTTCTCTTTTGAGGGTTTTACCCGACACTGTTAAACCAAACCCAGCATCGGCTTCACCCGAGGCTACATAACCCTCGTCGGAGCCATCCACTAGCCCTATGCTATATCCATTTTCGCCTAACAAATCATTACAATATTTTGTTGCAAGTTCTCGATAATCTTGCTTTACAACTATTCTCGGATTTCTAGGCAGTTGTCTTTTTCTTGCATACAAAACAAGTCGTCCGGTTTTGTCTTTCCCGTCAAACTGCTCCAATATTTTAATGTTGCCTGAGCCTCTCATTCTTGCTTCATCAAAAATATCTATTCCTGTTATGCCATACCAATATCGTGAAAGAACTTCAGGCATGTAGGAAAACATGCCGTTGTTTACCAAATACGGCACATCTGTAGCTCTGGTTAACCGAAACTGAACCGGATAGCATCTTGTATTAAATTCTCTTACAAACTGCTGATCTCCGTTTATGTCAAACGGAAAGCCAAGACTAGCCAGGTATTCCTCTGTAGGTTTAGCCCACTCCCCTCTGGGCAAGGCAATCCGCATCATTTAGCCTCACCCTTTTTCAGCATTATTGCATTCTCAGAAGTAATCAGACAAAGCAGCAAAGTTTCGCCTTTTTGCAGGCCGAGAGTCCTGCGTATCTCTGCAGGCAAAGAAATTCTTCCACGATCGTCTATAGAAACAGTAAATGGATAAGTTAGACTAGACGTTTTTCTTTTTTCTGATGTGAAGACGTCCACCCATGTTTATCACACATCTACGATCTGCAAAATCTTATTTAAAGATTTTGTGGGTAATGAAATTGAAATTATGCCATCCCAAATAAGGTGTTCCCATATTCTTGTAAAGACAGAGAATGAGGCAAAGGAACTGCTTGAGGAAATATACCATGGGGCTAGTTTCGAAAAGATAGCAGAAACGCATTCCATGTGCCCGTCAAAGAAAAATGGTGGCGACCTTGGCACATTCGGCCGCGGGCAGATGGTTCGCGAATTCGAGAAAGCTGCTTTCGCGCTGGAAAAGGGCCAGCTCTCGCAGCCCGTCAAGACAGAGTTCGGCTGGCATGTGATAAAGAGGGTTGAATAAAGATGCCAATAGCAGAAGGTTCTACAGAAGCCGCTTATGCCAGTCCTTCTCGGTTAGTTGACGGGTTGGTATGGGCTGAGAAAGAAGGGCGGGTGGGTTTATTTGCTCGCCGACCGTTTGCATATTTAAGAAAAATAGATATTTCTGACGAGGATATAGTCAGCGGCTTGGAATTTTACGGACTGGATACTGTTATAAAGGCTGCTGATTCAACGTACTTGGCAGCTTTGAATAATAAAGCGGACCCCCGGCAGGCATTCGGTTATATGTTAGAAGCCATTGATCTGATCAAAAAGGCCGGGGGAAGTATACCTCTAACATCAGGTTTAGGTGCTGTCATGGACCGTGTTGACCAGCTGTATTCTGATTGTTTTAGGATTTAACAAAAGGGCTGTCGCGGGGATTTGAACCCCGACGAAGAGCTGCCCGCAGAGGGAGAAAAGTTTTTCTCCCTTCTAACCCTCATTCTTAATAAGCTGCAAAGCAGCTTGCTGTTCTTTGTGTTCTTTGGGGTTTGCAAAGACCTTTCTTTTAAGAAAGGGATTTGCTTCCACAGGCTCTCATGCTACCGTTACACCACGACAGCCATAACATCTTCACAGCAGGCAGAAAGACACAAAGCGTCAGTCCGCCAGGCTCAGAATGGCTAAGAGTAATAGATTCTTCTATGTTTTAAATATGATTACGTGTGAGAGTAATTATGGAAAATTCGTATATTGAATTATTTTCTCTTGCATTCAAACCCGGTTCATTTATTGAATTAAAACCTTTTGTCGAAGATACGGTTGAATATGACATATTGAAAGATTCACATCCAAGATTCTCAAAAAGCTACGCTTTTTGGAATCTCGGAGAAGCTTCGCTTCTCCCAAGATTAACAGATATAGGATTCTACAGTGTTGCTTGCGTGGGAGAAATGGTTAGATTGTATACTTATTGGAAAATGGCAGCAACAACCTATAATGCTTTATTCTGATTCTTGCTTTTGGGGCTGCTTATATCCGTTTTGGTTATGGCTTTTCGTTCCTGTTTTCTCGGCCTCTTTCCTGTGGCGTTCTCTTTGGGCAGCCATCTCACGAATTGTTTCAACAGAAATCACCCTTAATCTGTAGTGAACACCTCTTACCATATCTTCAGGGTGTACGTCTGGAGGAAGCTTTTTCCCTTCATTAGTCATTCTGTAGACTTTTACAGGGCCATATCTAAGTTTAGGAGGTTCTGGAAGCGTCACATATTCACCCATCGATTAAGCCTTCTTCCTTACACGTATTTCCAGAACATCGCCCAGGGTGATTTCTTCTGTTTTCTGCACAAATACCTTCTGGTCGTGTTCCTCGTAGGCAAGATCTATGCCCAGTGTTTTTTCGAGTTTGCTTGCAACATGTTTTGGAGGCCGTATTCCTTTTTCCACTCTTGCTATTACAGACTCTTTCTCGCCAATTCTTTCAGCGAGTTCCTTCCTGGTCATCTGCTTGCTGCTGCGTGCCGATCTTATCATATCCTTGAAATCCGGTGCGATTTCCGGCACTCGGATTTCGAAATTTTTCTTTGGAACTACTTGTACAGGCTCTTCGAGAACGTTGCCCAGCTTTGCACATCTTTTGCAAACATTAAGATATGTATCTTCTATCACTGCCCTGACAAGGGCAGAATCCGCGCCGCACGTCTCGCATTCTGGAATGCAAACCACCTGAAGAGTAATTATTTTTCAAGGCTTTAAAAAGTAAATGTCAGAGTATTCTGATGGAAGAAAAGCAGTACAATCCGAAAGAGCTGGAGAAGCGTGTAAGAAACAGATGGGAAACCTGGAAGATTCCGAATAAGCTTGCCGCGCTCGACAAAAAAAAGAAGAAATTCTACCTGCTTGACGGCCCGCCATATGCGAATGCAGACCCCCATGTAGGGCATGTAAAGACAACTGCGCTCAAGGACATATGGAGCAAGTTCAAGCTTCTTCAGGGATACTCTTCGTGGTTCCAGCCGGGTTTCGACATGCACGGCCTGCCAATAGAAAACATGGTCGAAAGGAAGTTAGGAATAAAATCAAAGAAAGACATCGAAAAGATGGGCGTGGACAAGTTCATCGAGGAGTGCAGGAAATTTGCCACCGGAAACGAACAGAAATGGCTTGAGATGTACAGGCAGTTAGGGGCATGGCGGGGTTACATAGAGCCATACATAACATTTCATAATTCTTACATAGAATCCGGCTGGTGGACCGTTAAGCAGATGTTTGAAAAGGGTATGCTCGTAGCGGGAGAAAAATCAATTTACTGGTGCCCGCACTGCGAAACCGCTTTGGCGGGATACGAAGTAAGCGACAGCTATGCAGACGTGAAAGACCCTTCTATCTACGTGAAGTTCCCTCTTGTGGGCAAGCAGAATGAGTTCATAGTAATAATGACCACAACGCCGTGGACACTTTTATCCAATGTGGCCATTGCGGTGCATCCGGATGAATATTATCTCAGGATAAAATCAGGGAACGAGACGCTGATAATAGCTGAGAAGCGCATGGAGCCTTTGAAAGAACTCCTCAAAATAGAATTCAAGACGGTCGGCAAGATGCTGGGAAAAGACCTTGAAGGGCTGAAATACAGGCCCGTATTTGACATACCGTTGCAGAGATCACTGGAAAAAAATAATAATGCGCACCGGATAATTCTTTCAATACCGGTGCTGAAGAAGAAGTCATATAAGCACAGGATGGTAGAAGGCAAGGAAGAGAAGGAAACAGTCAAAGAATTCGTAACCATGAATGAAGGTTCAGGTGCTGTGCACACTGCGCCTGGCCACGGCCCGGAGGATCACATAATGGGCATGCACTACAATCTTCCTGTCGTATCGCCGGTCAATGAGCAAGGAAGATATACTGGAGAAACAGGCGAGTTCTCGGGGCTTTTTGTCAAGGACGCGGACAAAATAATAGCGGAAAGGCTGAAAGAAAAGAATCTTTTGCTGCATTTTGGATGGATAGTTCACCCATATCCGTTATGCTGGAGATGCAAATCACAGCTGGTTTTCCGCGTAAGCAAGCAGTGGTTCCTGAAAGTTGATGAAATAAAAGAAAAAATGATCACTGAGAATGCAAAAGTAAGATGGCTCCCGGAATTCGGCAGGGAGAGGTTCCATAACTGGCTTGATGATACCGTAGACTGGTGCATTTCACAGCAGAGATATTGGGGAACCCCTCTTCCTATATGGACATGCAAAGGCTGCGAGAAGATAGATGTCATAAGCAGCTTTGCTGAGCTCAGGAAAAGGGCCACGAAGAATATTCCTGAGAACGCTGATTTGCACAAGCAAGTAGTTGACAATGTCGAGATAAGGTGCAATAACTGCAAAGGCACAATGAAAAGAGTGCCTGACACCATGAACGTTTGGTTTGATTCCGGCATCGCTCCATGGGCATCTTTAGGCTACCCTTACAAGAACAAAGACCTCTTCAAAAGGCTCTGGCCTGCTGACCTGGTTGATGAAAGCCAGGACCAGATACGGGGATGGTTTTATTCCATGATGTTCTGCGGCGTCGGGACATTTGGTTCTGCCCCTTACAAAGCGGTGGCACTAAACGGCTGGGTACTGGATGAGAAAGGCGAGAAAATGAGCAAGTCACTCGGCAATGTCGTCTGGGCAGAAGACGCCTTGGACAGGCTTGGCGCTGATATATTGCGCCTTTACTATTGCTGGGAGGTTGCGCCCTGGGAAGTGCAGAATTTCAGTTTCAAGACAGCTGAAGAAATAAGGCGGTCCTTGAATATTCTATGGAACTCCTATTCCTTTTTCCTCACGTACGCGGATAAAAGATTCAAGCCGGGCCTGAAGAGCCTGAAGGCAGAAGACAAATGGATATTATCACGATTAAATTCCACTATAAGGGACGTGACACTGCACTATGAAAACTTTGAATTTCACTATGCAGGCAGAAAAATAATCAACTTCGTTGTAAACGACCTGAGCAGGATTTACATAAAACTGATACGGGACAGGGTTTGGATAACAGAAAAAGGAAAGGATAAAGCAACCGCACTTTCTGTGCTGCAAGAGTGTTTGCTGACAACAGCAAAACTTCTTTCGCCTGCCACGCCTTTCCTGTCGGAGGAGCTATACAGCAAGCTTGATGGAAAGCAAAAGTCGGTCTTCATGCTTAGTTGGCCAAAAGAAAACAAGAAATTGATAGACAAGAAGTTAGAAGACGCCATGGACTCTGCTCAGAAGATAGTAGAAGCGGCTAATGCCTTACGTCACGAAGAAAGGATAAAAGCAAGATGGCCATTAAGGGCGCTGACGATAGACGCAAAGCAGTCTCTCGCTTATCTGGACAATATAATAAAATTCATGACGAACGTGAAGGAAATAAAGTACAAGGGATTGAAGGAAGGTTACAAGGATATAGGAATAGCCAAGATTCATCTCGACACAAAGTTAGATGAAGAGCTCAGGCAGGAGGCTTTGTTGCGCGAAATAATAAGAAAAGTCCAGGATATGAGGAAAAAAGGCAAGCTTGTCGTGAAGGATACAATAACCCTTGTTCTTGAAAACGCAGAGGAGATAAAGAAGTGTCAGAACTATCTGATGAAAGAAGTCGGCGCAAAAAAGATAATCTTCGGCAAAGCACATCAGGACACGTTAGATTTTGAAGGCAGGCAAATAGGGTTAGAGATTAAAGCTTGAGAAGTTGATTGAAAGGTTTACAGAGGGGTATCTATGAAACGCGCCGTGGAATTCATTAGAAATGTAAAACAGAAGGATGATGTAATAATCATTTTCAACAATGACGGTGATGGCATCTGCTCGGGCGTTCTCGTGGAAAAGATCCTCCATGAGGCTACAGGAAAGAGGTCTTACATGATAGCGCAGCCGATGCCGCCTGAGAAGAATTTACTCAGGAAGATACAGAGCACTCTGCCGACAAAGATAATATTGACAGACATGGCGATAGACCAGCAGCCACAGACCGTAAAAAAACTTGCATCCTTGTCTGATGTGCTTATTCTGGATCATCATCAATTGAAGAAGAACATGACTTCATCAAATGTTGTGCATTATAATCCAAGAATGGACGATCCTCGTGTCTACCAGTCAACAAGCTACATTGCGTACAAGATATGCAGCATGATCAAAGACATGAAGGATAGTTTATGGATTGCAGCAGCTGGCATGGTTGCTGATTACGACCTGACATATTCTCAAGACGTAGTTGAAGAGATACGGAAGCAATTTGACATTCAAGGAAAACTTTACGATTCCTGGATAGGCAGAATTGCCGACATGATAGAAGCAGCGAGATCTACAAAAACGTACAGCTGCGAGCAAATGATGGAGATCTTCCTGTCAGCAAAAAACCAGGAAGATATACTGACAAACCAGACGTTTCTTGAAGCCTACAAGGAAGTGCAGAACGAGATAATGGTTGTGCTGACTGATGCAGAAACCAATTCAGAAATTACTGATAGAGTAATGTTTTACAACATAAAATCAAAATACAACCTGTCATCTTTTATATCAACACGGCTAAGCGAGATGTACAAGAACAGGCTTATTGTCGTTTATCAGAAAGCCGGCAGCAGGATAAAAGTGTCTGCGCGCTGCCAGAAAGGCATGAATGTCGGGAAGATAATGGAGAATGCGACAGAAGGCATAGGCTCGGGCGGCGGCCATGAAGCCGCAGCTGGCGCTACATTTGACGTGCAGGGCTGGGAAGTGTTCAGGCAGAATGTCATAAAGCTGGTCAAGTAAATGATAGATGTCGTTCTTTACGCTGTTGTGGAAGATGGCAAGATATTGCTCGAAAAAAGAAAAGATGATGAGGAAAGATATCCTGGTCTATGGGCAATGCCTTCAGGACATGTAGAGATGGAAGACAAAGTCTCGGCATTAATGGGGGAGGTAAATGAAGAAACAGGCCTTATGCCTTTGAAATACATGCTTCTAAAGACGATGCCGTCGGATGACGGCAAGTCATTATTGCATATATTTGTAATCACAGAATTTGCAGGAGAGACAAAGCAGGAGACAGGCGAGGGCAGGAAGCTCCAGTGGTTTTCTGTTGAAGATGCACGGAAAGTTTTAACAGACAGCGACTTTCACAATACAACAGGACTCATATTGGCAGAAGTTGGAAAGATTGTTGCCTCGCAAAAATAAAATCTTTCAGAAATTGAACACGAAAATATTTATTGCTTCTCAAAGCCTGATCTTATAACTTGGCCTTGTTACACTGACGTCCAAATTTCCCCCACGAACCAGAGGGAAAGACCTGTACTGGTGCGAGTCCCCAGGCTCGACGTACAGAATGACGCTGAAACACCTGAGCCCGTCATGGCGATACCAGTCAGCAGCCCGAACGCCTACAGTTTCACCAATATTCTGGTCTGGAGTATAAACATGATAGCTGTGCGGTATCAAGTCGCTTTCATCTTTTGCATCATGATTGAGCGTAAACTGCGGATAGCCAAGGGCGTTCCTCACATCCACTATTTCATCGCCTTTCTCGTAGATTTCTTTTCCGCGCAGCTGTTCCAGTCTTTTCAGGCCCTGCGCACCTATTCTTTTTTCGATCTGTGTTCTGCTAAAGGACGGAACCATGCCGGTAGGTGCAATTGTTGTAGCACCAACTTCGACATCGCCTTTCGGCAGTCTCCAGCCGATCAGCCTTTGAACTACCTCGTGGTGATTTATTCCTTCTACAGCTTTGCCGTAAGGTTTTGTGAAATCCGCGACATATCCCAATCTTTTCGTCTTTCCGTTTCTTCCAAAGTTCTCGCCAAAGATGCTATGCTCTTTTCCAAGCTTATCACGGACCGATTCATCCTCATAAAGCATTGGATACCTGAATGTAGAATAATTTGCTTTGTTATACTCCCGAAGAAAGGCAGCAGCCTGCGCCTGTGTTACATTTGAAACCAGTTCACCGTCTTCAGATGTTGGATAAGAAGTGGCTATTTGTAATGTGTAAGAAGGCATGGAGAGCCGTGATCCGTCACGAAGTTTGGCATCAATTTCTGCTATGCTTATCTCTGCCCATTCTTTTGGAGTAGCCAGTCTCTGTGCGAACATTATATTTTGTTTGACAGAAAAGCTTATAAATCTTTCCTTTTTTGTTACTTCGTGGTAATTATTTCTTCGCGACTATCATTGCGTGCTTTTCCTCATACGGCTCGAGATCAATCAGTTCTAGGACATCGAATCCTGATTCTTCAAGCTTCTTTTTTTCTTCTTCATAGACCTTCTTTGGCTCTTTAACAACATCTATGCTCTGGGACTTGACTACAAGCAGCAAATAGCCCTCTTCAACAAACCCGTCAAAATTGCGCATAGCTATTTCTGTCTGGTCGGGTTGCGCAATGTCGCAATAAAGCACATCGCATTTCTCAACCCACGGGTATTCGTCCGGCTTCCTGGCGTCGGCAAGCAACGGCACTATATTTCTTCTCTGCTTTGCCAGATCGAGCAAATTGCGGAAAACGCGCTCTGAAAACTCAACGGCATAGACGGCTCCTTCTTTCCCTGCAATGTCGCTGATGTGTGAAACTGTCGTTCCTGTAGATGCACCGAGATACAGCACACTGGCTGCATGCTTGACAGGAAGCGTTTTCAGGCCCTTCATTATTGCCGCTGCAAGTTTGCTTCGCTGCGCTGCCCATTCCCTGAACTCCGCGTCCTTCTTGATCAGCTTCTCTCCGTATATCCGGGTACCCGGAGTAAGATTGATTGTATACAGTATTTTCCCGTCTTTGAAAACGCCAGGAAATATTTCTTTCATGAGAACCACTTTATCATATTTTTCCGAATTCTTCTTTCATCTCGGCCTTCAGTTTTTCCGAATCATCGCGTTTTGAGTAAAAATCAATGCGGCCTGCCAGCATTAATTTGGATGAGAGTACTCTGGCAACTTTTCCCTTCTTTTCTGCGGCAGCATTCTGCACCCGCGGGTCAAGAAAAATTATTCCGAATTTGGGTGATTTGCCCTGGTTCCTCAGGTGCCTGAAAAGGGCTTTTTCGGCTCCCAGTAGCTGTATCGTGCTTGAAGGCATTTTTGCAAGTCTTTCCATGGAGCCGGCCAGAGACAGGAACTTGGCAGCAAGCAGCGGGTCTATTAAAGAGGAAAAGTTTGGCGCGATTTCATTCATTGCGTGACTTATATAGTTTTCCAGTTTTTTCCTTTGTTCTGCTATTGACAATGCCAAATGAGCTGAATCTAAGAGTATTTTCTCATCACTTTCCGTAAGGTCAATGCCTACACTTTCTTTGAAGTTAGGAGAATTTGCCCTGTTGCCGTATTTCACTATCCACTCGGGCATTTCTTTCTGCTTGAGTTCAGGATAATGCAGCAAATACCACTCGCGAAGCCTCTCATTGACCAGGTTTTGTATCTTTACGATGTCTTCAAGGGAATTGCTGGCCTGAATGATTAGCCTGTCGCGATTTATGAGCGATTTCATCCTTTTCTTGGAGATTATTTCTGCAAAATTAGATAGGAATTCCGTCAGCTCTTGGCTCTTAGCAAACCCTAAGTTTTCAGCATACTCCCGGAAGTTTTTCCTCAAGAACCTGAAGTTGTCCGGGCTTTCTGAAACATCAAAATCCTGCAATTCCAGGGACGCTGTTTCAAACTCAGCGACCGCCGTTTGTGGTTTTCTGCTAAAAAGCTTGTAATGGAGCAGCTCGCCGGCCCCGGAGAACGCAAATAAGCCTATGGGCGATCTGCATAAAAACGCCTTTGGTTTCATAGGGGTAATCTAAACACGGAAGGTTTAAAAGTATGAACTGCAATTATTTGCTGGTTGTATGGGAAGAATAAAAACAAAGGACATAAAGCGCCTGACTTTTGGCCTTATTGAGTCTTATCCCGGGAAATTCAGTGCTGACTTCGGGAAAAACAAGGAAGTTCTTGGCGAACTGACTATAATACCTCACAAAAGGGTCAGAAACAGGGTTGCCGGATACCTGACAAAGATTGCAAAGAGGAAAAAGCTAGCTAAGCCACTTGATGAACCAGTTTTGTGAAAATTCTATAAGGTTTTTCAGGTCCTGCTCTTCAAAATAATGGCCGCATTCCAATTTTTTGAGGTCTTTTTCACAAGAAAGTAGATTTAGCATTTTTTCTGATTGGTGCATTGGCACTATCTTATCTTTGTTACCATGTATCAGCAACACAGGGCACTTTATTTTTTTAGCTAGATTTTTTGCATCATATTTCATAACGTCCTCAAGAAATGTATAGCCAAGCTTTAGATATTTCTGGTCGTAACTTAAATAATGAGTATAACCTTTAGCTTTCCAAACTGCCAGATTGCCCATTCTTGTGTCAAAATCTGCGAGTAATGTTAGAGTTTCATTGAAGTCTGTGACAGGTGCAGAAGCTACTATAGATTTTATCCGTTTATCAATAGTTGCTGCCAGTAACGATACGGAGCCTCCAAAGCTGTGACCCATAATGCCTATTCTGTTTGCATCAACAGAAGCTAGAGAGGAGACGTAATCTATTGCTGCTTTTGAATCGGCAACTGCATTTGTAACTGTCAGTTTTTCAAAGCTGCCCTGGCTTTCACCATGACCGGAGAAATCAAAGGCCATGGAAGCAAGGCCGCCTTCTGAAAAGGCCTTCATCAAAGGCTCCTTGTTGTCCTTGCTGCTGCCCAGGCCGTGGCATATAATTACACATGGCGCTTTTTCTTTTTCTGTCCTGCAGAATATGCCGGCGAGTTTTTCTCCCCTGTTGTTTACGAACTGGGCTTCCTGCATCCTAAAAGGAAGGCCTTTAAAGATAAAAACCTTATTGATAATCGTTACTGGTGCTTATATGGAAGAACAAATGCTTCTGCTTGTAGATGAAAAAGGCAATTTCACAGAAAAATATGCCAAAAGAAGCGAATGTCATACGGGTAAAGGAAAACGGCATCTGGCCTTCACAATGTTGATTTACAACAACGACAGGAAAATACTTCTCCAGCACAGGAAGCACAGGCTTTTTGACAGGCTGTGGGACCTGGCAGGCGCAAGCCATCCATTACACCTTGGCGACAGGGACGAGACGATGCAGGAAGCGGCCAGCCGGTTCCTTTTAGGCGAATGGGGAATTGAAAACCTGAAAGTTGAAGATATAGGCGGTTTCAATTATTTTGCTGAATACGGCGAGAAATGCGAAAACGAACACTGCCGGTTGCTGATAGCAGAGTTTAATGGCGAACTGAAACCCAGTGAACAGCATGCTTATGGTTACAAGTGGGTTTCTCTTGACGAATTGCTGAAAGATATAATAAGAAACCCAAAAATCTACACGCCATGGCTTATTGTTTCAATCGAGGAGCTGCTAAAGCATCCTCTTGGGAAGAAGTTGAGATAGAAACTAATCTGCCAGCAACACGGCCGTCGGTTTTAAGATTCAAGACAGGATAAGGCTCTATGACTAGCATGTCCCTTGCCACGCCAGCCCTCAAAAACCCGTCATAAACTTCTTGCCTTGCGCCGGGTATTTCGTCTGCCGAGTTCACGAGCCTTTCCATTTCTGTCCAGGCGCCTAAATCTTCAATTCCTCTCATGGTAGCTCTAATAATTCTATCGTTGCATACGGTGAGACCACGCACATTATACGCGCGCCTCCTGCCTGCAACAATAACGCGCGGACAGCCTCCTTTCTTAAGAAGACGGGCAATATACGCCGCGGGCTTTTCATCCAATTCTGACTCTACGTATTCTCCATGAGTGAATGTTTTTCTTGTAACTTCTCTTCGGCTTTCCACCAGCGGGAAATAGGAAACTCTTGCCCAGCGAATTCTTTCCATTAAAGAAGGCTGGGCAACAGTGTAAACGTCAAATATATGTGCAGTATAAAGCGGCTCTGCTCCGGGAGGAAGGAATGTTCCTCTGGCTCTCCGTTCAACTTCTATATGGTCTTTTTGGTATGTCACAGTTTTACCACTGTTCCTCTTGTGGCCTTACCTAGCATAGCGTGCTTTATAAGATTTCTTTTCCTGCCATTCAATATAAAAGCTTTTGTTTTCATGGTCAAAAGCTTCGAGACTTTTTCCTTCATCCCGCCTGTGACGTCTATAGCTGCAGATTCTGAAAGACATCTTTTTATTCTCTTTAGGTTGGCTCGTGTAATCTTTCTAATCAGTCTGGCTTTCCTGCTTTTTTTCGGATCAATCGTGAAAACACCATCTACGTCTGTTGCGTGAATAATTGCCTCTGCATTAAGTTTTTCCGCAAGATATGGCGCTATTTCGTCTCCAGAAAGTATTGAACACCCCTGGTGTATATCACAGGCTGGCACACCATAAGCAACAGGAACAACGCCTGTCTTGAGAAGTTCTTTTATAGCACCTGTTGAGAATTTGCTTAGTTTTCCTTTTTTCATTAAAGCGTGCCCAGAGGATTGGAATGGAAAAGCAGGTACACCGTTTTTGATAAGCTCTTTTGTAACTATCACATTCAGTTGGTTCTGTAATCGCTGCGTTTCTGCAAAGTCAATAAGATTTTTTTCGCTTTTGATGCCCCTGTGGATTCCAGTGCGCGCGACAATAAGATGACCAAAGTTGCCGGCACCGTGGATTACGACAAGATTTTTTTTGTTTTTTATTTTTTTGTACGCTGAGCCTATTTCCATACATATTCTTTTCAGTGTCTTAAAATCAACCGTGGGTTTTTTTGCCGTTTTCGGCGCTATAAGAGAGCCGCCAATCTTCAGAATTATTATTGGCTTTGTCATACTCAGGATACCACCTATCTTTAGATATGGAACCAGTAAGTCACAAATATAACTGTGGTTTCCTGGTATCCACAACCATCTTTAAGCAATATTTTTTCTTTAAACATGCCATCTGCTTGAAAAAGATGGTTGTTGATAATAATAATTTTTTCGAAAGTCTATTTAAGCTGACTAAAAATGTCTTCTAATGAAACGCCAAATTCTTTTTCTCCTTGTAATTTACTTATAGTTCCTGCAGGCCCGGCTATTTTTCCCGTTACGATGTCAGTGAAACCCAGAGATTCTATATGATTAACAACTTCTCTTGAGTATTTTTCCTGCGTAATAAGCACGGTTGTAGGCCCTGTATCAATAGAATAATAGACAGGCACACTGCTTTCACGCAAATCGTTTGCAGCGCGCATTAATTTTATAGTCTCGGGTTCCCATCCAATCAGTTTCCTGTCGCCCCCGCTCATTGTCGTTCCATGAAGAAGTATCGTATCCAGCTCAGCAAGCTCACCCAACTTTTTCCAATTTTTCTTGCTTACAGCATCAAAAATCTCCCAAATGTGTTTTTCTCTCAGGCCCATCCAAGTCTTGAAAAAAGGCGATTTCGGTGCGTCTTTATGCGCCATTTCTGTTTTCAGGCCTATTCTTGAGTCTACAGGGACTGTTATCAGATCTACATCCTTGAATTGCTGCTTGCTATCAAGCCTTATAGCAAAAGAATCCTCGTGGTTGATGCCCGGGTAAGAAAGCCACAGCGCTACGCCGCCGGCCGCTGAGCGGCATCCAGAGCCCGAAAGAAATCTGGCGCATGTTGTAACAAATCTGCTGTTCGAAGAGTAATCATCCCCGAGAGCGGCTTCTATTGTAGCAAGGGCGAGTGCTGCAGAAGCAGATGCGCTTGTGCCCAGTCCTTTTCCTGTTTTCTGGGCTTTCAGGATATTTTTTGAATAGACAAAGGCTTTTGTTTTTGCGCCGGTGATTTTACGAATGAAGTCAAGTGTTTGTTTTATCCTGTCTAGTTCACGACCTTCCATTTTTTTGCCGTTTACTATTGCATGGTCTTTGTCAAGTTTCTGATCAAACCCGACATAAGTAACTGTCTTTGCTGCATCGTTACACATTGAAACTGAAGGGAAAAAGGCCGTGCGGTAGTGCCAGTCAGCCATGCCATGATACTTTAGAATCCCCTGCATCGGAAAAGCTTCTACGCATGCTTCACCTTCAAGGGATTTTTTCTTCGGCACATTTGGGTATTTTTCTACATTGTACCTTTTCCTGAGAAAGGCAAGAATTTTATTGTTAAGGCTTTTCATCTCTCTGGATTCTTTTTCAAAGCCTTTAGGTATTGTTGTTCTCATTTTCAATTTTCACGCCTTCTACAGCTAAATCTGTCTCCAAAGGTTCATAACCTAAGTCACGGATTGTTTCTAGCAATATATTCTTCTTTTCGTGATAACAAAGAACCATGCCGCCGCCGCCCGCACCACAAAGCTTGGCAGCCCCGCCCTTTTCTTTAATCGCTGAAACCATCTCATCAATCTCGGGTGTTGACACGCCGAGCTTTGCAAGTATCTGTTGATTTCTATTTATTGTTCTTTTCATTGTTTCAAGGTCCCTGATTTTCAGTGCTTCGCGCATATCTTTTGTCAATCTGCCTATTTCATGAACGCAGTGATTTCTGATGTTTTCTTCCAGATTTCTTACACTTTGTACTAATTCACCGGTTGTTCTTTCCGGCTGGTTTGTATAAACCAGGATGAAGTTTTCAAGTTTGTAAGGTATTTCTTCTTTAAGCGACAGGATTGTATTCGGCTTTTGAAACCATATCAGGCCACCATAGCAGCAGGCCGAATTATCGCCTCCAGAGGGCGTGCCGTGAATAATCTTTTCAAGCTCATAAGCAACAGCATTTACTTCTTCTTTTGATATTTCTTTTTTATATTCCGCAGCAATAGCTTGTACAGCAGCCACGGCAAGAGAAGCAGAAGAGCCCAAGCCGGCGCCTGCGGGCAGTTGGGAGTTTATGTCAATAGAAATGCCGCCGTCTATGTCAAGAGCCTTCAGCGCAATTCCCATGGCAGCTTTTTTGTAGTTCTCGTAGCGGTTTGCTTTTATGTTTGAAAAAAGCTCGGAAAAATTATTTTTCTCCGCGCAGCTTTTCCATAGGCTTGAAACTTCTTCCGTTGCTGACAGCACTTCATCTAAGGGCCAGGAATCGTTATGATCCCATCTTTTGTCCTTGTACATGACTTTGTTTGATTTTTCTGCGCTGACAGTTGTGCGCATGCTGACAGCCGCAAATATAGCCGGCTCCCCGTATACAACTGCATGTTCTCCGATAATTATGCATTTACCAGGTGCAGAAGCAACAGCCATTGTATCAAGATAAACCCAGAGTTTTTAAGGGTTTTATGGGTCCGGCCAGATTCGAAACAGGAGAAGAAACCTAAGGTTTCTCTCCTTGTTAACCTCGTTTCCTAGGTAAAAATATTAGATGTTTCTTTGGGATATACAAAGACCTTTCTTTTTGAAAGAAAGGGATTTGTCATGGGTCCGGCCAGATTCGAACTGGCGACCTTCGCCGTGTGAAGGCGACGTTTGCTAATTTATTCATAACCGCTAGACTACAGACCCACTAGGAATTAGATATAAACAATCTTTTTAAGAAACAGTCAATGTACCAGAGTTCCTATCTTTTCCCCGTTGATTAGCTTGATAATATTTTTCGGGTTTCCGCCGTTCATAACAACCGTCTTTATCTTGTGCTTGGTTATTGTTTCAATTGCAAGCCTGTCGAGTATGCCGTAGCTGCCGGGCTTCCCGGATTGTGAAAAGTTCTTCAGGTCAGCAAAGCTTAGCGTTTCTAGTTTCCTCGCGTCCTTGTGTTTACGCGGATCTTTATCGTAAATGCCGTCAACGCTTGTAAGTTTTACGAGCAAATCAGCCTTTATCTTCGCCGCGCAGTAGGCTGCATTTGCATCAGTGCTCCTGCCGGGCTTTATGCCGCCTATAACGCCGGTTGTTTTTGTGCTTATTTCTTCCAATCTGTACAGGGGCTTCATATTGAGCAGAGAGGAAAGAAACCTTACATTCACTCTCAGCAGCTCAATGGCTATCCATTCCATTTCTTCTTTCTTCAGCCCGAGTTTTTCTATGGATTTGTAATATTTTCTTATGAATTTCCCGCCGCCGATGCATAAAACCAGCCGGTGCCTCGTTTTTATTTGTCTTATTACCGGCAAAAGCTTTCTGAAGTAAGCTTCAACTGGCCCGTCTTCACTTATTGAAACTGATCCGCCTATTTTCAGCACTATTTTCATGAAAAAATCATCGCTTGTATTGGTTTTTTATGTAAAATGCTTTTTAATAGTTTATTGGTTACTTAGAACTGCAAGGAGCGATGAATTCAGCGCTGGTTGATCACATGAATCCACAAATTCTCGAAAAATACAAAAAAATGCAAGATAAATTTGATTTGCCGCACTTGAACGAATTGAAAAATACATTCAAGATAGAATTCCAAGAAGACGAAAAGCTTTTCGAGCAGATAAGACTTGAGATATCTGACAAGCTTTTCGCATTCACCGAAAAAATAATTGAGCCTATCATAGGCGGGGCTGAGACCTTTTCCGGCATTTTTGAGCAGGGTATGCTTACTGAAGCTGAAAGGGAGAATTTATTCAGGCTTTACAAGAAGATACAAGTCCTCAAATGGGAAAACAACCTTCTCATCATGAAGCCTGACGAAAGGGAGACGGCAAAATGGATAAAGAAGACTTGGGACTTCTGGAATAGCGAGCTGGAAAACGAACTGCGAATTGTATGCAAAAAGCTTTCAACAAGCTGGCAGACTCTCAGATTCAAGGATGAGAAAACGACTTATCTTGGATAAGTCGGGGATTGAAGAAAAAATATCAATATTCCAAACAGTTTCTAGACTTCATCTTGACTTTATCGGTTTATTTCTTTCTTCTCTTTGCCATTTTTTGACACCACTTTATTTTTAATAAGTGACTAATCGCTGGGTGCCATATAAATAATTTTCGTTATTCTGCAATGGAATTTTCAATTTTTCCCGGGTTTGGATGAAATTTCTCAAAAAGCGCGGCTTTTTGGAACATGGCAGAGCAAAGCTCTGCCTGTATAGGCAGAAACTAAGTTTCTGCCTTATATATCTCGGAGAAGCTTCGCTCCTCCCAAGATATTACATTCGTTTTTTTGGGGCTGATCCAGACCTTTCCAATGACTAGACGCACTTCAGTGCGTCATTTCCACGCGAAAGGGGAGGGGATTTTATGGGCCGGATGAGATTTGAACTCACGACCCCCTGCTAGCCTAGTTCTGTTTGGATTTAGTTTATTATCCGAACAGGTCGTATAAGACAGGTGCTCTTTCCTGATAAGTCGAGAACCTAGGTTCTCATCCCTATGCTCAAAGACATTGTAAATGTCTTTGGCATCTCAGAAAGCTTTGCTTTCTGAAGATCACCCTCCTCTCCTATTCAAAGATATTATCTGAAGGAAGAGGGGTTATAGGGGAGAAAACGTAGTTTCTCCCCATTGCCAGGCTAAGCTACCGGCCCGATTGCTGTAGCTTCTTCTTAGGATCCTTAAGTTTTTAAGAAAGACGCTGTATACAGGTAACTATGATTACTATGCTCAAGCACGACGTTGAGGGCATACTCGAGAAAGCGGACTACAATTACTCGGAGTACAGGGGCTGCTTTGACATAATTGCCAAGAGGTCTGAAATACTGCTGCTTAAGGTCCTCGAGAACGTTGACTCGCTCCAGAAAGAGCAGGCTGCAAACATGAAGACACTTGCCTGCAGCTTGTTTGCGTCTCCCGCCGTTGTAGGGCTGCACACAAGGAAGGAGAATCTTTACGACGATATAGTCTACGACAGATTTGACATACCAACGTTCACGCCAAAGACCCTTGAGAACATACTTGTGCGCGACAACTGGCCGCTAATATACAGGTTTAAGGGTGGATTATTTGCGGAGGTGGACTCAGAAAAACTAAGAGAAGGGAGGAAGCAGCTGGGTCTTAGCCAGTCGCAGCTTGCCAAGAAGGTCAAGATCACCAAAAAGAGCGTTTACGAACATGAAAAGAAGAAGATGCTGTTGCACTTGGATACAGCCAAAAGGCTGGAGAAGCTGATAGGAAAGATAACAAGCCCGATGAGCTTCTGGGAAACTGGGTTACCAGAAGAAAAAAGCAACCCTTTGACAAGATTTGAACGGGATATTTCACAAGACCTGCAAAGAATGGGTTTTGACACGGACTTGATCCATCAAGCACCATTTAACATAATAGCAAAGACGCAGAAATTCCTTGTTTTCTCTGACGCAGAGGAGAACCCAAGACAGATAGAGAAGGATGAAGACTACTTGATGAAATTTTCAGAGATCGTCGAGAAGCCGGTGCTGGTGATAACAAAGGAAAGAGTCGACATAGGGCTGCCGGTGGTCGATGAAAGGGAAATAAAGAGCATGACAAAAAGAGACATAATCAGGGCCGTCAAAGGCTGGTAGCGTGCTTTGGCTGTTTCTAGTAACATTTTTAAGCTTTTAGGTCGTATACTTCCATGCACAGTTTGTGCAAGGTGTAGAAAATGACTTGTAGAGGAGGAATTTGAGATGGTAGGACAATTTGGCGGGCAGCCGATATTCATTTTGCCGGAGGGCACTCTGCGCAGTACAGGCAAGGATGCACAGTCAAGGAACATAATGGCAGCTAAAGCAGTAGCTGAAAGCATACGGACTACACTAGGCCCAAAGGGCATGGACAAGATGCTTGTTGATTCTATAGGCGACGTGACGATAACAAACGACGGCGCCACGATTCTTAAAGAAATGGAGATAGAGCACCCGGCAGCAAAGATGATTGTTGAGGTTGCAAAGACCCAAGAAGACGAGGTAGGAGACGGTACAACGACTGCGGTTATAATTGCTGGCGAGCTTCTCAAGAAGGCAGAAGGCTTGCTGGAGCAGGAAATTCATCCAACAATGATTATACGCGGCTTCAGGCTGGCGAAACTGAAGGCACTGGAACTGCTCAATGATATCAGCGAGACTGTAGACATCAATGACAGGGACATGCTTGAAAAGATAGCAATGACGGCGATGACGGGCAAAGGAAGCGAAACTGCAAAAGAGGGCCTGGCAAGACTTGCCTTTGAGGCAGTAAAGATTGTTTCTGACAATGAAGGGACGATAGACAAGGACAACATAAAGATAGAGAAAAAACAGGGCGGAAGCATAGACGACACGGAGCTGATAAAAGGCCTTGTAATTGACAAAGAAGTTGTCCATTCTAACATGCCCAAGAAGATTAAGAATGCAAAAATTGCACTAATCGATTGTGCACTGGAAGTAAAGGAAACTGAAACTAATGCGGAAATAAGAATAACATCACCGGACCAGCTTCAGGCATTCCTGGAACAGGAGTCAAAGATGCTGAAGGATATGGTCAAAAAAATCGCAGGGGCAAAATGCAATGTTGTTTTCTGCCAGAAAGGTATTGATGACTTAGCACAGCATTATCTAGCGAAGGATGGCATTGTTGCCGCAAGACGCGTAAAGAAAAGCGACATTGAAAAGCTTGCAAAAGCCACGGGTGCGAATATTGTCAGCAATATTGATGAGCTTTCGGAAGACGACCTGGGCTTCGCCGGGCTTGTCGAGGAACAGAAGATAGCAGGAGAAGAAATGATTTTCATAAGGGAATGCAAGGATCCAAAGGCGGTAAGCATTCTGGTGCGCGGCGGGACAGAGCATGTCGTAGACGAGGCAAAGCGCGCAATGGATGACGCTGTGCTGGGTATCATAGCGGCGGTTGAAATTGGCAAGGCCGTCTATGGCGGCGGTGCTGTTGAGATAGAACTTGCACGGAGGATGAAGGAGTATGCAGAGACGGTTGGCGGGCGCGAACAACTGGCCATAAACGCCTATGCAGAAGCCTTGGAAATATTGCCCAGGACATTGGCTGAATCCACAGGCAAGGACCCTATAGACATACTTGTAAACCTTAGGTCACAACACGACAAAGGGAAGCAATCCTATGGTATCGATGTCATTAACGGCGAGATAGCTGACATGAAAAAGTTCGGTGTTGTCGAGCCGCTGAAGATAAAAACACAGGCAATAAAGTCTGCCACAGAAGCCGCAGAGATGATACTAAGAATAGATGACGTCATAACTTCAAAGTCAGGCGGCGGCATGGGCAGAGGCGGTCCGGGCATGCCGGGCGGCGAAGGCATGGAAGACATGGAGTAGGTTTCTATGGCAGGCTTGAGAGATAGCTACGGGTTTGATAAAGGAGATTTTGCAGTTACACTTTTAGGTGAACGAGTAGTTATTGACATGATAGATTACCGGGGTTCTGAAGGAACTTTGATTGATGTCACCGTCCACACAACCGATGGCCGACAGCTTAAGCCATGGGACATTGAAAAATACGAAAAGGCCCAATAACAAACTGTTCTTATTGCTTCTTAATTTCCGACGATTTCTTTGATTTTATACAATTTTGGCAATCTTTATATACCGTCTGAGATTATAATAATTAAGTTAAGATATCAAGAAAAAAATGGAAGGTCTTTGAATTTTCTTTGGGAAATACAAAGGCCTTTCTTTTAGAAAAGAAAGGGATTTGTCATGGACGAAGAAGAGTACGAACTTGTTCCCTTGAGCCCCATAAGGCGCCTGGAAAGGAAGATGGAAGTAGTTGAAAAAAGGACTATTTCTCATGAAACTATAAGGGAAGTTCTTGAGATAATAAAGTCCAACCAGGAGCTGGTTGAGGACATTGTAAAGGTCAATTCCGAGATGATAAGCAGGGTTTCAGACCTTGCAGAGAACGTCAACATGCTTATTGTGAAGGTCAATGACTTCGTAAGCAGGATTGAAATCGCAGCATCAGAGGAAAGCGGCAAGCAAACAGAAACCCCTGAAAACACCTCTGACGCAGATAAAAAGATGGACGAAAGGCTTATGAAGCTCGAAAAACGCGTCAATGCCGTGATACTTTCGAGCCTGGCGAAACAAAAAATAGCAAGGCACGCCTAAATTCTCAAGAAGCGTGGCTTTTTGGAACATGGCGGAGCTTCACTTCTCCTAAGATAGAAGCTGCTTCTCCAAATCACAGGCAGAGAAACCTATTTAGATGGCTCTTGCCAAATGAAACATATGAGTAAACTCAAAGGCCAGCATGAAGTTATTACCACATTGCTCATAACAGGCGTTCTGATAGGTGTTGTGGGTTCTATTCTCTTCTGGGGCATGCCACTTATACAAAAAAGCAAGGATGCATCTGTCCTTGAAAGCTCGGAAGAATTCATGAAAACGCTCAGCAGCAAAATCAAATTTATTGCCAACAACGGCGGCAGAGACCAGCTGGTTATCACAATCCCCGGAACAATAAAATTCTTGCCAAACGACCCTGCTGGTCCAAGGGTTCAACTAATAGTTGATACCCAGGGAACAATATACGCGACTGAAGCCGAAATACCGCTTGGCAGGAACGAATGCAGCAGGATAGAAGGCACCTGGGCTGTCAATGAACCAGAAGTTCTTTGCTTAACAAGCAGGGAACTGGGTACAAACAGCTATGTGACTACATACAGGCTCAATTACATCTTGCTCAGGACAGAGGGTGTTGTGTCTTACCAGATTGTCTTGACGGGTAGCGACGCGACCTCCGGCCAAGGGCACACATTGTATCTTGAAAACACTGGGACGCAGCAGACTGGAAATTTAATAAACACGGTCGTCTCAATAGATATAGTATGAAAGGCCAGAACATAATCATAGGCGAGATTCTTCTTTTTGCTATTGGAATAGCTATTGCAAATTACGTGATATTTAGCTTTCAGAAAGCCCAGGACAAAACAACTGAAATCGCCATTAAAGACAATTTCAGGGCAATCGCGAATACCGTATCTGCCGCGGCGGCGAAAGCGGTAGAAAGCGGTAACATATCTGTCAGGATACAGTTGCCGGAGAAAATGTCTGGAAGGCAGTATTCAATTTACCTGAAAAACGACTATATTGTAGTCTTTGATCTGCTGAACAGCGAAATAAACGTGACCCAGAAACTTTTTAATATAACCCAAGAAAATTGTATTAGCGACAACGCATTTTGCGCCAAAGGGGACGTTGTTAGCACGGCCAGGATAGCTGAAATAAGAGCCGACGGAAAAAACATAGTTCTTAGAAGGCTGAGAATATTATGATGCTGAAACAGAAAGAAAGTACGGATACGGGGAAAACTAAGAAGGTAGTGCTTAGAATAAAAACAGGGACCGGAACGAGAACCCTTACATTAAAACTAAAGCCATCTCAAAGAGACTACCAGACACTTAGATCCTATGGCTCAAGCCCTCAATCTCAAGACATATTCGCCAACATTTTTCAGGGAGGGGCCGCCGTCCAAGGTGAAGGGATAAGAACAGGCGTCCTAACGCCTGTTTACGGCATGCAGCCGGCAAATCAGGGACTCGCAACGGCGGCGACTGCTGCCACAATGACTATGAGAACTGAAAACCCGGAACCTGAAGAAAAACCTGCTGGCATAAAAGTACCGGAAATTTCTGAGCATGTGGATATCTTAGGAGGCGGTGAAACAACGCTCGAAGAGCTAAGAGCCCTGAACATAAAATATCCACTCATACCAAAACAGCCCAAAGAAGGCGAAAGGGTCTTTGCATATGCGCATATTTTTTTTGACCGTGCGACCAACGAAATTATTTACAATGTCATCGAACCGCCTCTGGATGCTAACCTGAAGAAACTTGTTGTTGACGTAAAGGAATACGCCCAGCAAAAAATAGACGTGAATTTTGCTCAGGTCAGGAAAAGAGAAGCTATCGTGCGCCTGGATGAAATAGTCGAGAAGGGCATGAACTTCTTCAAGATATTAAACAGGGAAAATAGAGAGGTGGTAAAGTACTACGTTCTGAGGGATTTTATCGGGCTCGAGATGATAGAACCCATACTCAACGACAGGAGCCTTGAAGACATATCGTGCGACGGTGCAAACATACCTCTGTATGTATATCACCGCGATCCACGATTGGGATCCTTAAGAACCAACGTAACTTTCGACAACAAGGATGAACTTGACTTATTCGTGAACAAGCTTGCAGAAAGATGCGACAAAATCATATCGGTTTCACATCCACTGCTTGACGCATCTCTTATCGACGGTTCCAGGGTGCAAGCAACACTTGGAAGCGACATAGCAAGGCGTGGAAGTAATTTCACCATAAGAATGTTTACTGAAAAACCGCTAACACCTGTAGACATTATAAAGTTCGGGACAGCTGACCTGCGCATAACTGCTTTTCTCTGGTTCCTTATTGAACATGCAGCTAGCGTGCTGATTTGCGGCGGGACGGCAAGCGGAAAAACATCCTTGCTCAACGTCTTGTCGATGTTCATAAAACCGCAAATGAAGATCGTGAGCATCGAAGACACGCCAGAACTGCGCTTACCGCACTCACACTGGATACCTGAGGTTGCCCGCGCCGTGATATCAGAGACAGGAAGAGTGGATATGTTCGAACTTTTGAGAGAATCACTCAGGCAAAGGCCTGATTACATAATAGTCGGCGAGGTGCGAGGTAAAGAAGCCTATGTGCTATTCCAACAAATGGCCGTAGGGCACCCTGGCATGTCTACGCTACACGCAGAGAATTTCCAAAAGCTTGTTGACAGGCTCACCAATCCTCCAATAAGCCTGCCCGCAAACCTTATGCAGAACCTGGACGTAGTCATATTTATCAAGCGAATACGCCAGGAAAGGCGCTACAAAAGAAGGATAGCAAGCGTAACAGAAGTTATAGGCTACGACAGCAATACGAAACTACCCGTAACAAACGAAGTTTTTGTGTGGGATCCCAAGGCGGATGCTTATGTTGTAAAGGGGAACAGCGTACTCCTGAAAAAGCTGTCTGAGAGCACTAACATGTCAGAAGATTATATACAAGAGGAAATCAGGAAAAGGGTGAAAATTCTGAAGTGGATGGTAGACAAAGATATAACCGACTACAAGAAAACAGGCTATATATTCAATATTTTTTACACAGCCCCAGAGTTTCTTTTACAGAGGATTGGAAATTTATGGTGAGTTATGTATCTGTTTCGCACAAATTTTTTGGCGGGCTGAGCAGATACTTGAAAGGCTATTTTCTTGACATACAAGACGACTTGCAAATGGCAAACATACCATATACGCTTGAAGAGTACCTTTCTGTTGCTGTTTTTACAACTGCCGCCACGCTGCTCATAGAAGCCGCGCTTTTCGGTTTCATATTCGGTCTCCTGAATTTTTCCATCATAGTAAACATGCTGCTTTCTTTCACCTTAGCAGCCACAGTTTCCGGGCTGCTGTTTTTCCTGTTTTATTCATATCCCATAACTAAAGCAAAAACGAGAGGGAACAAAATTAAAAAACTGCTCCCATTTGCAGTTGCCTATCTGGCTGCCATGTCAAGCTCCAAGCTGCCGCCAATAACTATGTTCAAGACGCTTTCGCAGTTCAAGGAATACGGAACTGTTTCAGAAGAAGCCAATAACGTAGTGCAGGACGTCGAGGCTTTTGGGATGAATTTCTCTACCGCACTTAAAAGGCAGGCCAAACGGACGCCTTCCGCCGAGCTGAGAGAACTCATATGGGGGATAAACACCGTCTCGAGTTCAGGGGGCGACTTAACAAGCTATCTTAGCCAAAAAAGCGACGAATACATGAATGACTACAAAAGAAAGATAAGAAAATACAGCCAGGATCTGTCGTTGTTTGTTGAAATGTATCTTACTCTGGTCATAAGCGGTGCAATATTTTTCATCGTCTTGTCGTCAGTAGTATCATCTATTTCAGGGGACATAACTACAATAATAATTCAGACGTTTGTAGTTTTCATTTTGCTGCCCCTGATCTCTTTGGGATTCATAGTTCTTGTTAAATCTATCTCGCCGCTGGAATAATGGATTTGCTGGCTTTTTTAGCCAGAAAATAAATAATTTATAGGTGCTCGGATGAAAAAAGAAAAATTCATACTTTTGGTCTCCGCCATCTTATTTGTAGCTATCGTTATTTTTGCCTTGCTTTTCTCAAAAGAAGTCTTCCTGACGACAAACCTTGTCTTCATAGGGGTGCTTGCGCTCATTTTGCCCTACAGCCTTTACAAGTTCTTTGAATTCAAGAAAATCAAGCAGTATGAGGACCAGCTGCCAAACTTCCTGAGAGACCTTGCGGAATCGCAGAGGGCAGGACTGACAATTCTCCAGGCTCTTCAGGCGGTTTCAAAGAACGATTATGGTCCATTAACCAGCGAGATAAAGAAAATGATGAACCAGTTAAGCTGGAACGTGCCGCTTGAAATTGTTCTCAGAGACTTCTCGAAGAGAATGGAAAAAAGCAGGATTATAGTCAGGGCATTGATGATAATAGAACAGTCCAACAAGTCCGGTGGCGACATTGACGACACCATGGATTCACTTGCAACAAACATCGAAACCATAAAGGACGCCCAGGAAGAAAAGGCTGTGCTGCTTAACCAGCAAGTCATAATGATGTATGCAATATTCTTCATCTTTCTTGGGATAAGCATAGCATTGCTCAAGTTTCTAATACCAATACTGCAGACGAACATAGGCGGCGGCGGAGATTCTTTATCAGCAATCCAGGAATTCAATCCAAACCCGTGTGATTTGTGCAAGGACAATCCAGAACCTGGCTGCATAGGATGCACTATTTTTCAAGGAACAGCCGTTGCTTTTGATTTTGGAGATGCTGAGAAGCCGGAATCATACTATCGCTCACTGTTTTTCATAATGATACTTGTACAGGGGTTCTTTTCAGGGCTCATTGCAGGCCAGATAAGCTCGGATTCAGTGACTGCAGGGGTAAAACATAGCTTGATAATGACATTGACCGGGTTCTTTGTTTACATTCTGGTTGTTAAAACAGGGCTTGCGTGAATGTTTTCTTTGGATGGTGCTAATAATGAAGAAGGGGATTGTGAACGTAGAATTCATGATATCTGTCTTTGTTTTTTTGGTTACTATCAGTTTTATTCTTTTAACGTTGGCAGGAAGCCTTGCGCCTCTTCACAAAGACGCGTCGCTAAACAGCTTGCGTTCTGTTGGCTATCAGCTTTCACAAGTAATTCTTTTTGATGAAGGTGATCCTAAAAATTGGGATACAACCAGTGTTAACCGCGCGGGTGTTTCAAGCGGCGAAAAATATCTAGCAAGCTCTGCAAAAATAGCCAACTTTAATGCCACGTGTGCCGCGAATTACAGCAAGCTTCTTGATATGTATTTTGGCAACAAAAGGCTCCTATTCAAGGTTAACATCACTGACTCATCAGGAAGAAACATGTTAAACTGCGGAAACGTTAACAACCCGCAATTTTCAATAAGGAGGCTGGCTGTGCTGGACACGACTAGAGATATAATTGAAATAGAGGTTTCGGTGAGGGAATGAAGGGCTTCATACGCATACTTGAGGCAATAATATCATCGCTCATACTCATAGCTGTGCTGCCATTTTTCCTAGTACAGCCTTCTGAATCCGAGTGGGGGAACATCGCTTTGCAAACAAACGCGCTTGATACTCTGGCTGTGCTGCAGAAGACCACAAGACTTGAAACGTACGTGAAAAATAACGATGTTGCTGCATTAAATTCCGAACTCATTAGGCTTCTTCCAAAGGCATCTGATTTCTCAGTAGAGGTAAGCGGAATACCAAACCCTGTCATTCTTGTCGGGTGCGTTTGCACAAGCACGGAGACAGATGACCTGGAAAACCTGCTATGGCCACTGAATTTTCAGTACAAGCAGAGACAAATCAGCATCAGGGTATCTAACATGACGATGAACACAATAGATCCCAGGACGCGCGTGCTTGTTATTTTCGGCTACTTGAACCTGACTCCTTATAAAAATATTTTGACACAGTTTCTTGAAAGCGGAGGCACGATTTTCATGTTCACAGATCTTACGAGTTCTCAGGCACAAGACGGGATAATGAATACAACGTTCGGATTGAAATGGAATGCTGTTATTAGTTCAGGAGGTTCCGCCAGTTTCTTTGTGCCTGGCGATACAACAAAAATCTCACACAGGGTTTCCAGATACTATGAAAACATATCGGGACGGGCAGATACAGGCACGTTCAGCGGCCTTGGCGACAGTAGCATCAACAGGGTAGAGATTGACAACAAGACTGTCATATTCTCTAGCCAGGTCTCCCTTGTCAAGGCGAACGATTATGTATCAAAAAACGGAAAAGGAAGGACAATCTGGTTCGCTAACTATGGCTACACGCTTAACAATGATGCAGCGCAACAGCTGAAAAACTTGACAAAAGCGACTATCATGTGGGCTTCCGGAGAAAATTACAAGATGGATCCTTTCACAAAAAGGCCGGCCCAAAAATTTCTCGAAGCGACGCATATAGGCCTGATTGACGGCGTGGAACCTTTCGAAATCAAGCTGGTTGTATGGAGGCCTTTCTCCTAGCTTCTTCGTTTCAGGATGATTTTAAATAAACATAACAGTTCTGAAGCTAACGTGAGTAGAATGAAAAACCAGATATGCATGAAATGCGGAGACGCTGCTTGGAAACACAATCTCTGCAAAAATCATTTCATTGAATCGCAGAATCTTTTTGATGTAAAGAACTTTTCCGTCGTTGTTTGCAGGAACTGTGGTTCCGCTTATTACGGAAATTGGGCAAAGAATTTGGAAGGCGTAATAGAAACGGTTGTTAAAAACACAGCCGGCGAGAAAATAAAGACATATACGTCAGTTAAATTAAAAGGAAACGCTGCGATAGTTAGGGTAACGGCCACAGGTAAAATAGCAGGATTGCCAAAGAAAGAGGAGAAAGTATTCACTGTCTTAATTAAGAGGAAACTTTGTGAAGACTGCATAAAGATTTCAGGCGGCTATCACGAAGCGCTTCTTCAGATAAGGGGTGACAATGCAGATAAAATACTCGATGAAATACAAGACAACATCGAAAGTAAAGATGTTGTAAGTGCACAGAAGACTAAGAACGGCTATGATATAAAAATACTGACAAAAGGCGTTGCAAGGAAAACCGTGAGGGTGCTGGAAGGACGCACAATAAAGAAGTCTTATAAGCATGTGACAACAAAGAAAGGCAGAATGATTTTCAGGGATTTCTATGCAATAAGGTGAGAGACATGGAAGGCGAAGAGATTCGGGTAAGGATGCCGCGCGGCGGCGAGATGCTGGGGGTAATCGACTCTATGCTTGGGTCGAATAAGTTGCGTGTACGCTGCCAAGACGACAAGATCAGAATATGCAGGATTCCCGGGAAACTGAGAAAAAGGATATGGATGCGAGAAGGTGATATAGTGATTGTCAAACCTTGGGCTATTCAAGGCGATGCTAAGGGCGACGTTGTGTGGAAATACAACCCAACAGAAGCTTCCTGGCTCAGGAGGAAGAGAATACTTAGCATAGATTAATCCTGTTCCGGTGTTGGCTATGATAAAGAGAGTTGCTGTGCCAAAAGATAGGTTGCCAATAATCATAGGAAAATCAGGCCTGGTAAAAAAAGAAATTGAAACAAAGACACAAACTCAAATAGAAGTCGACGAAGATGTAACGATAAAAGGCGAGGGTGTCGGAATACTTGAAGCTGAAAACATAGTAAAAGCCATTTCAAGGGGCTTCACGCCAAGCCAAGCAATGCAACTTCTAGAAGAAGACAGGGCATTATACATAATCCAGCTGCCAAAAGAAAGAAAATCTTTAACCAGGATAAGGGCAAGATTAATTGGAAAGAACGGCCAAGCGAAGAAGAATATAGAAAGGCTGACAAGGAGCGGAATAGCTGTACAGGGAAAAACAGTATCAATAATAGGAACTTATGAGAATGCAGGATACGCAATGGGAGCAATAGAAAGGCTTATGAGGGGCGACAGGCATGCTACTGTCTACAAATATCTGGAGGACTTGAATGCCAGAGATAAAATCGATTAAAAAAACCGCGGAGGATTTCGCAAAGGAGCAGAAAGAAATCTCCATAAGCGAATTCTTTGAAAAGAACAAGCATTTGCTTGGTTTTGATAATCCAACAAAGGCCCTGCTTATGACTGTCAAAGAAGCGTGCGATAACAGTCTGGACGCATGTGAGGAGGCAGGAATACTTCCTGATATAACTGTAAAACTGAAGCAAACAGGAGAAGACAAGTTCCGGGTTACAGTGCAGGACAACGGGCCAGGCATAGTAAAAGAGCAGATCCCAAAAATTTTTGGGAAGCTTTTGTACGGCAGCAAATTCCACCGACTTCGCCAGAGTCGTGGCCAGCAAGGCATTGGCATTTCCGCAGTGGTCTTGTATTCACAGTTGACTACAGGCTCTCCGACAAAAGTCTGGTCCAGGACGGATGAAAAGAAAAAGGTACAATACTACGAACTGTTTATAGACACCGCAAAGAATGAACCGGAAATTGTAAAAGAACAGACGCTGGAAGACGGCTTGGAAAGAGGCGTGAAGATAGAGATAGATGTTGTCGGCCGCTACAGGAAAACCCAAAGCGTTGATGATTATCTAAAACAAACAAGCATCGCGAATCCTTTTGCAAAGATTGTTTACCAGTCGCCGGAAGGGAACAAGACAACCTTTCCAAGAAGCTTCGACCATCTGCCTAAGCCGCCGAGAGAGATGAAGATGCATCCTTACGGTATGGAATTCGGCGTTTTGCAAAGGTTCTTGTCAAAAACAAATTCAAAGACGCTTCAATCTTTCCTTGTAAACGAATTCTCATCTGTGGGCGCGCAGACATCAAAGGAAATATGCAAAACAGCAAAGCTTGATGCTGATGCAAAACCGCCTTCACTGGACAGGGCTTCCATAGAGAAACTGCTTGGGGCAATGCAGAAGGTTAAGATACAAAGACCACCGCTTGACTGCCTGTCTCCAATAGGCAATGGCGAACTTGAGAAAAGCCTGAAGAAAGAATATCCTCAGGCAGAGTTTGTAGCCGTTATCGGCAGAGAACCAGAGGTATACAGAGGGATGCCCTTCCAGATAGAAGTCGGCATACTTTACGGCAATCTGGGCAATATTGATGACCAGATAGAAATCATAAGGATCGCAAACAGGGTGCCTCTTCTTTACCAAGCCGGGGCCTGTGCAACAATAGAAGCAGTCAAGGAAACTGACTGGAAAAGATACAACTTGCAGCAACCGAAGAATTCACTGCCTACCGGGCCTATGATACTGGTGATTCACATGTCTTCTGTCTGGGTACCATTTGTGTCGGAGAGCAAGGAAGCTATAGCGCCCTACGTTGAAATAGTAAAGGAAATACAATTAGCCTTGCAGGAAGCTGGAAGAAAACTTTCCTCATTTTTGTCCGGAAAAAGGCGCGCAGGCGAAGCACAGCGAAGGATACAAATCTTTGAGCGTTATGCCGGCGAGGTGGCAAATGCCCTGCATATACTAACGGGAAAGGAACCGAAGGAGATAGAAAAGAAAATAGTTGGAATGGTAAAGAACAGGGATAAGATGAAGGAACTGGAAATCCAGGAACAGAAAACAATTGAAAAAGAACCCGAGACAGAAGAGGTTAAGTCAAAAGCCGCAGGAAAGGCAGGAAAGAAAGAGATAGAAGAAGAGTAACAGACTTTAGATAATAGGAAACGCAGAGAAGACTTTCATACTTAACAATTAACAAAGGCGTTGGAAATGGCTGATCAAACTTCAAAAGAGACAAGAAAAAAACTTATTGCATTAGGTGACAAAATAGTCAATGACATAGAAAGAAGCGAGAATCCAAATATAGAAATTCCAATAAGGGCTTTATCGAATGTCGTGTTCGACAAGAAGGCCAATCAGCTTACACTTGGCAACAAGACATCAAAAAGATACTATTTCAATGTGGCTCATTCGAAGAAATTCATGCAAACCATGATGGTAGCTTCCTTCTGCAAGTCGCTTTTAGACAACAGCATACACGCAAGCATAAGAGACATGTATTACAATTTGAAGCGTACGCTTCCCGACAGCGATGAAAATACTATTGACGAGCAAAGCGAAAGCGACCCGCTGATAGTTGATATCGAGGTAGCTCTGGATATTCTGCGTGAACAACTGCACCTCACAACTGACAGGAAGGGAATTGTTGCGGGAAACGTGATTATACAGGATCGCGGGGATAGCATAGACTGGTCAAAGCTGGGCAGCGGCGGATGGTCAATACCAAGCACTGTTGAGGAAATAGATATAAAGAAAGTGGACGCTGATTTCGTTCTTGTAGTAGAAAAGAACGCCGGATTCGAGAGATTACACGAGGACAAGTTCTGGCAGAAACACAAAAGTATACTTATCGGAACGGGAGGCCAGCCGTCGCGCGGAACACGTTTGCTGATACAGAGATTGCATGATGAATTCAAGCTGCCCGTTTACGTATTTTGCGACGCTGATGCGTACGGCGTCTATATTTATTCTGTAATCAAATCCGGGTCTATTTCTTTGGCTCACGTTTCTGACAGGATATCCACGCCAAGCGCCAAATTCATAGGCCTGACAATAAGTGACGTGTTCGAGTATGATCTGAAGAAAGCTACCATAAAAGCGAAAGATGTTGACATAAAGCGTGCAAAAGAAATGCTTGAATATGAATGGTTCAAAAAAAATCCAAGGTGGCAAAAAGAACTCAATCTGATGGTTGAAAAAGGAATAAAAGCCGAAATAGAGGCGTTATCGCACAGAGGCCTCAAGTTCATGTCAGAAGAGTACCTGCCTGACAAGCTCAAGAAGAAGAATTTCCTGGACTAGGCTTCAATTATTTTTACTTTATTATCCTTGACAAAAACCGCCTGATTTTCGCGTATTTTTATGTATTTGTATTTGGCTTTCTCCAAACCTTTCATAACTTTCTCATAAGGCTTTGAATATTTGTTATTTCCAAAGTGAGGCAGAGGAATAAAATCTACCAGATTAAGACCCTTAAACGACCTGAGTTTCGTTTTGGAAGGATCATCCAGAAATCTTATAGGCCATATATCCGGACCTGCAACTACCGCACCTGCACTCGAGCCTACATATGTTATTTCTTTTTCAATGAGCTTCTTTATTGCTTTGTCAAAGCCACTTTCTCTTATCTTTTCGAGCAAATAGAAACTGTTGCCACCAGCCACGTAAATAATATCAAATTTTTTGAGTTCCTTAAGAGAAACCTTTCTTTTAAGATCAATTTTCGTTAGATCGAAACCTTTTTCGCCCAGTTTAATTTTATCCTCTTTGATCCACCATTTATTCTTGTAAGTATCTGCTGCAGTTGGGATGAATGCCAAATTGCCGCCTTTAACGGCCTTTTCTATAAGAGCAGAAGCATCAGAAGCAAGCAATATGTCCATTATAGTTTAACTTATCAATCACTTTTTAAATATTCCTTATGAAAACTAATAGTCATGCCTCGATAGCTCAGCAGGTAGAGCATCACGCTGTTATCTTGAAGAACAGAGTTCTTTGAGACACAGATAAATCTCAGGACAGAGACGTGAGGGTCGGCGGTTCGAGAAGCCCTTTCTTAAAAGAAAGCGCTTGCGGAAAGAAGCAAGCAAAGGCACGAAATTCCGCCTCGGGGCGCTGTGCTGAAAAGAATAGTGGGCGGTGCCTTGTTCCAAAAAGGTAAATTGCTAGTGGTCAAAAGGACAAAAGAAAGGGTACTTTGGCCTGATCTCTGGGAAATACCTGGCGGAAGGGTTGAAGGGAACGAGAGCGACGAAGAAGCACTCATAAGAGAATTTTTAGAAGAAACAACAATAAAAATTAGGATATTCAAGAAATACAACGAGTTTTATTACAAGTACGCTGGAAAGGACTCTGTTGAAAGCGATTTCATAATACAAGCTGACATATTTGCTGTAAAGATAGATCCGAACGAGCATACAGAATACAGGTGGGTAACGAAAGACGAGCTTAAGAGCCTTGAAATATCTCCTGATATGAGAAAGAGTATTGAAAAGGCGTTTGAAGTTAAGGGAACGTAGCTCAAAATTGAAACTGAACGTTTCAGTTGGCAAAGCCTGGGAGAGCACACGGCTGAAGACCGTGGTGTCGTGGGAAGCAAGAATGCTCACGAATTCAAATCATGCGATCCTTAGGGATTGTGGGTGAAACTCCCACCGTTCCCATTCACAGCAGAACTCCTTCTGTCAAGATCGTTATGAACTATTACGGGGCAGTGTGCAGCAAACAGCATTTGCGGCCCAAGGCTTGTCTTTTCTGCCTTTAATTCCTTTAAAAAATTCCCTACTTTCGGTGGCAGCCCTTCTGCCGAGCCGAAGATGATCACAAAGTCTTCTGGAAAATCCGTTTTTCTTATGTCCTTTCCATCTTTGTCCAAGACAAAAATCTTTTTGCTTTTCTTTTCCCAGATGAGCTTTTCAAAACTTTTCTTTGCCACAGTTATTCCTGACCTCACGCTTGCCTCTTCGTTTAATTTCAGCCAAGCGCCTTTCTTCAGGGCTTCTGATATATATGACGCTATTGACCTCTCGTCGTGGCGCAGGCCCTTTATTTCATTACCGAAAAAACTCACTACCTTCGGTCCATTGGCTGGCCCTTCCAAAACAACATGAATTATTGTATCCCTGCGCACGTCGCCGGATATCCACAGCGCATTTGATATAGTTGCACAAACAGAATCAAGCTTTCCTTGTTTTGGCAGTTCATCCAGATTTATGTCGGGACTTGTCTTTGCCTTCCTCGCACGCATGACAAACTCTCTCATAATTAAAAAATAACGCAGATGCTTATAAGCACAATCATGTATACAAGAATTATTCAGCTACAGTACAAAGCTACAAATGATAGGCAACCGGGCAATTCTATGCAGAAAAAAGTTTTCTTCAAGAATAAGCACAAAGAAAGGCTTTGCGGCATTCTGCACCTGCCTCAGAAGGTGCCGGCGCCGGCTGTGATCGTATGTCATGGATTTACAAGCAGCAAGATGAAAAAAGAAAAATGGTGCGGGTTTTTGAGCAAAAAAGGCTTTGTTGCCCTGCGATTTGATTTCTCTGGCCATGGTGAAAGCCATGGCAGTTTCAAAAATTTCACTGTCACGAAATGCCTAGACGACATTAGAGCAGCAGTTGAATTCCTGAAAAAGAAAAAGCTGTCCACGGGTATAGGTATGGCAGGCACCAGCCTTGGTGGAAATGTACTAATGATATACGCGGCGCTGAACAAGATAGATGCTGCTGTTCCGATTGCGGCGCCTTTCAGATTAGACGGCACGGAAATAATGCGTGATAAAGAAGCAATGAAAAAATGGAAAGAAACTGGTTTTAGATATTATGCTGTAAGGGCCGGAGGCTGGAAAAGGAAAAAGAAGCCGCTTAATTACAATTTCATTACTGACCGGCAGAAATACGATATGAGCAGACTATCAAAGAAAATAAAATGTCCCGTTCTTGTCATACATGGCGATAAAGATGGTGTTGTGCCGGTTACTCATTCACAACTTTACTACAGGAATATCAAATCACCAAAAAGGCTAATTATAATCAAGGGAGCAGACCATTCTGTAGGCGACAAAATACAGGATCTCAATGTGATTTTGAAGGAAATGAATGTGTGGTTTAGCAAATATCTTAAGGAATAAGTAGCCGTTTTAGCTTATATTTTAAGCTTTTCCATTGATTAAATTACTGAGGGGTTGGGCTGGTAGAATCCAAGAGCCTAGTTCTTTGCGAGTATCCTGAAGAGATGATTATGAGTAAAAAGAACAAGGAATTAGAAGAATGGGAAGATAAGCCGGACTATGTAGAACCTGAACAAATAAAGGAAATTATAGACACGCAGCTGGAAGAAAGCAAGGTTGTTGCATGGAAAGGGTCTGAAAAGATTTATGAGCCTGGTTACTATGGCAAGCAGATAGGCGACAGGCTTGAACTCGCTATGGTCGAAGCCTGCCTGCTTCTTAAGCGAGGAAGAATAAGGGTGTTTTCAAGCGGGAAACAGATGAATTTCCAGGAATTATATGACCATGCGCGGAACCTGGATAGGAGGTTTCCAGAGCGCTATCGTGTTTACGAAGACCTGAGAGAGCGCGGTCTTCTAGTGCGGACTGGCTTCAAGTTTGGCTGCGATTTCCGTGTCTATGAACGTGGTGTACAGCTTAAGAAAGGCCCGAAGAGTGCGAAAGAGCACACAAAATGGATAGTGTTTTGCGTGCCTGAAGACTACACGCTGTCTTTCCAGGAACTTTCGCGTTCCGTAAGGCTGGCTCATAACATCCGCGCGCGGATGCTCTGGGCCGTTGTTGACAACGAAGGCGATGCAACCTACTACATCATCCAGAGAATGAAGCCTTAGAGGGTGTTTGCCAAGAACCGCCGCCTGAAGGCAAGCGACACCTTAAATGTTTATTGAAAATAGTTCGCCTTCCAGTTCTTTGTCTTCTTCTCCTTTTCCGCCAAAAAATCTCAATCTTACGACCCGTAGCCGTTGCTGTCGTTTCCTGTAAAAGCCTGATAGAAAACGTCTTCCCCTTTCACCAGCACACCCGTTCCGGGCTCCAATAACCTGTACGAATAACCGCGCCTTCTTGCGATATCTTCTATTTCTGCCCTGCAAATAGTCGGCCTGACGTCAATAGCTGTCATTTTAGCTCATATCTAACTAATTTATTTATATCTGAGAGAGGAAATACATCTGCTGTGGTTTCCTCCAGCATCTCTTAAGATAACATAAGTTATCTTAGAGATTCAGGTTAGCTTTGCTAACCATGAATCTAAAGATAGGCGGTATCCTGAGTATGAAAGTCAAAGAAATAATGGCGAAGAATGTTGTTGTTTGTTCAGTTGATGATCCCGTATCATCTGCGCTTGCCAAGATGAAAAACTACAAGATTCACCAGCTGCCCGTGCTAAACAAGAGTCAAGTGGCTGGAATGATAACACTCGAAAGCATTGTGAAAAAAGAGATCGATCCTGCCTCAACAAAGGTTTCCACCCTCATGAACTATTGTCCTGTAATTTCCCCGGAAGCGAGTACAGAAGATGCAATAGAGCTTATACTCGGTTCAAATATGCGTGCGTTGCCGGTTTTTGATACAGAATTGCGCGGAATTTTGTCAGAGAACGATGTCATCAAGCATGTAAAAATAAGCTCAAGCTTGGAAGGAAAAGAGGCTGTTGTTGTCGAGGAAAAAGATAACGTAGGAAAAGTAAAGCATATCATGTCTTACGAAAATCTTTCAAGGGTGCCTGTAGTAAACAACGGGAAATGCGTAGGCGTGGTGGGTACAATAGAACTCATAAAGATAATTGAAGGCAAACAGAAATTTGCAGGGCGTGAAGGCAGAATGAAAGACAGGGGCTACAAAGAATCTCTGAACATAGATGAAACGCTTGTAACAGCTATCATGAGGGAACCGGTGGTTCTCAAAGCCAGCGCGAAGAACGAGCAAATACTGGAAAAATTAAGGCAGCATGAAGAGGTGCTGATTGAAAACGGCTCGTTGAAAATAATAACCCCCAAGGATGTGCTGCGGATGCTTGTGAAGCCTAGGAAACTTGCATATGTGCAAATAACAGGTTTGGATAAAAACGACGCAGAACATGCTGAAAAGACCCAGAAAGAAGCGGAAATCATGTTGAAAAAAATATCAAGAGCAACTGAAATACAACCACTAAAAATTATGGTTGAGAAACATAAGAAAGAAGGCGGCAAAACAAAATATTCAGTGAGTGCCCAACTGCCTACGCAGCTAGGCACTTTTGTCTCGACAAAAGCTTATGGGTGGAATTATGTTACTGTCATGCAGCAATCTCTTAAAAATCTGGAAAGGGAATTCTTCAAGAAGTTTGAAAAGCAGAGAACACAAAAGAAAAGAGGAAGAATGAAAGGTTAGTTTGGGCCTTAATGCTCGTTTATTCAGCTTCTGTGAATTCTATCCTGTAAGTTATCAGTTGTTCCAAAACCATTGGAAGGTGCTCTATTCCTACCCGTATCTGCTTCATTGAATCTCTGTCGCGGATAGTTACGTCCTTGCTGCTGAGAGAGTCCGTGTCTACCGTAATGCAGAAAGGCGTGCCGATCTCATCCATACGGCGATAACGGCGTCCTATCGAGCCGGAATAGTCATAAAATACGGTAAAGCCTTTCGCTTTCAGGACATCTTTTATTTTTCCAGCAAGGCCCGGCATGCCTTCTTTATTCACAAGCGGGAGTATGGCTGCATCATAAGGCGCGGCACCAAAAGGAAACCTTAATACGGTGCGCTCTTTTTCCTCGGCATAAGCTATGTCGAGCAGGGCGTAAATGTTCCTGTCTACACCAAAGGAAAGTTCCAGGACGTGTGCAAGGATTTCTTTTCCTTCTATGTTCACTGTCATGTCTTGTTTTGATATTTTTTGATGGCCGCTTAGGTCATGATCGGTCCTGTAGTGGCAACCGCCTACCTCCTTAAAACCCAGATCATTCAGTTCGACCTCTATATCCCAATGGATTTTATTGTAAAAAGCCCGTTCTTCTTCAGACAGTTCTCGAAGTCTGAATTTTTCTTTTGGTATTTTCAGTATATCCAAGTAGAACTGCTGTATCTTAGCTAGATGATAGACATAGAATTTTGGCAGGTCCATCTTTTCAATAATAGCCCAACAAGATACCTCTTCAACTTTGCCTGTTTGCTTGTTGGCGGCAGGGAATAAACACAATTTGTAGTCTTTTATTTCATCAAATTCTTCATGTTCGCCGACGTTGTCGTGATCGAAAAAAATCTGAAGTTCTGCCTGAGTAAACTCTCGCATGCGCAGCAAAAGGTTTCTAGGTGATATCTCATTCCTGTAGGCTTTTCCTACTACAGCAAGGCCCAGAGGTAATTGCTTTCTCAAGACTTCGAACTGCCTTTTGAAATTCACAAAAGCTTCCTGGGCTGTCTCAGGAACAAGATACGCCTTGGTTACTTTTGTTGTGCCTACATTCAGAGGAAACATCATATTCAGAGTGCCTACTTCTTCCAAAGGGCCCTTACATTTGCTGCATTTTATCCCGTGCTGCTTTATGAGCTTTTCAAGTTCTTCACTTGATACGCCCTCAAAGTTTTCCTTGAGCTCCTCTTCAAGTATATGGTCAGCCCGCTCCATGTGGCCGCATTTCTTGCATTTTACAACGGGATCTACAAAACTTTTCAAATGCCCGGACGCGACAAAGACGCCTTCCGGCATTATTGTTGCAGGCGATATTTCATAGAAATTATCGTCAAGTGAGAGGAAATAACTGCGCCAAAGGTTTTCCCATTTCCTTTTCATTAAGGCGCCCAAATGGCCATAGTCGTAGAAACCCGACATGCCGCCGTATATTTCCGAAGAAGGCCAGAAGAAACCTTTGCGTTTTGCTATGTCTTCTATTTTCTCTGCGCTAGACATGAACTAAATTTCCCAAGAAGTTTTATAAACATGCTTTTTTCTTTACTTTTAAATTGACCACCGTATAAATACGGTGGAATTCATGAGCCTTGATTCCGTACGTAATTCTCCAGTCTCTCATATGTCTGCTCACCGACGGAATCAAAGAAGTATGCGGGAGACCAGAAGTGACCGCCCCACAACTTCTT